>JBOGLH010000126.1:0-28377 GCA_050746025.1 Terriglobales bacterium
AAATCACGGTGGACGTAAAGGGCGAGATCCTCGCCCTCAAGAACACTATCAACACGATGGTCGACCAGCTCAACGGCTTTGCGGCCGAGGTGACCCGCGCAACCTCCATCGTGCCGCGCGCGCCCGACGCGAAGCCGTTGAGCTGGTCGACCATCGTGTTGATGGTGTTCTTGAGCTCCAGGATTTCGCCTTTGACGTCGACGGTGATTTTGCGGGAAAGGTCGCCGCGAGCAACGGCGGTAGTTACTTCAGCGATGTTTCGCACCTGACCCGTTAAGTTTCCCGCCATGGAGTTGACGGAGTCGGTGAGATCTTTCCAGGTTCCAGCGACACCGGGCACGTTTGCCTGTCCGCCGAGACGGCCTTCTGAACCGACCTCGCGGGCGACGCGAGTGACTTCTCCGGCGAAGCGGTTCAGCTGATCGACCATGGTGTTGAGGGTTTCTTTAAGCTGCAAGATTTCGCCGCGAACATCGACCGTGATTTTGCGGGACAAGTCGCCGCCTGCGATGGCGGTTGCCACTTCGGCGATGTTACGGACCTGGGCGGTCAAGTTTCCGGCCATGAAGTTGACGTTGTCGGTTAAATCCTTCCAGGTTCCAGCGACACCAGGCACCTGCGCCTGGCCGCCGAGCTTACCTTCGGTACCGACTTCGCGGGCCACGCGCGTGACTTCTCCCGCGAACGCGTTCAGCTGATCGACCATGGTGTTGATGGTTTCTTTGAGTTCGAGAATTTCACCTTTAACGTCGACGGTAATCTTTCGGGATAAATCGCCACGAGCGACAGCGGTGGTGACTTCGGCAATGTTTCTGACTTGAGCGGTTAAGTTTCCGGCCATCGCGTTTACGGAGTCGGTGAGATCTTTCCAGGTGCCGGCGACACCGGGGACGACGGCCTGTCCGCCGAGCTTGCCGTCGGTACCGACTTCGCGAGCCACGCGAGTGACTTCGGATGCGAACGATCGCAGCTGGTCCACCATGGTGTTGATGGCTTCTTTCAGTTGGAGAATTTCGCCGCGGACATCGACGGTGATTTTTCGGGACAAATCGCCGCTGGCTACCGCGGTCGCGACTTCCGCGATGTTACGTACCTGACCAGTCAGGTTACTAGCCATGGAATTGACTGAGTCGGTGAGGTCTTTCCAGGTTCCGGCCACGCCGGGGACGACGGCCTGGCCACCGAGCTTGCCGTCGGTGCCGACTTCGCGGGCCACGCGGGTCACTTCAGAAGTGAAAACGCTCAGCTGTTGAATCATCCTATTAACAAGGTCAGCGGAGCGCAGGAACTCGCCTTCAAGCGGACGGCCATCCACGTCGAGCCGGACGGTCTGAGTAAGGTTTCCCTGCGCGACGGCGGCAATAGCACGGGTAACTTCCGTCGTCGGGCGGAGTAGATCCTCGACCAATGTGTTTACCGATCCTTCCATTTGCCCCCACGCTCCGCGGGACTCCTGGAACTTGGTGCGTTCACGGGTCCGGCCTTCTTTTCCGACCACTTGGCCGACGCGGTTCAACTCTTGCGCCATCTGCTGATTGGCGCCCACAATGTCATTAAAGGTGTCGGCGATTTTACCCGCCAGTCCTGTCCATGATCCCGGCAAACGCACTGAAAAGTCGCCATCTCGCATGGTCTGAAGAGCGGCGAGTACGACGCTAAAATCGGCGGGAGCTGACTCCGCAACGGCAATCGCCGTTCCGCCACCGTTTGAATGCGCCGCTTCGCTACTGACAGCTGAGACTGCACTTGGAACATTCTTCTTCATAAATACTTTCCTCTTCAAACCGCCCTCGATAGCTTGGAGCACAAGAAGATCCCGCTCGCCGGGAAGGAAGGCGTTTCAATCGAAAACCGGTCGGTTCCCTCATGTACTTTGTTGGCTTAGGGATACAAAGACAACCGCGCTTCCTCGTCTAGCCCTGAATTTGCGAAGGAAGCAGCAGCAATGTCTATGCTATTGGTAACACGAGACGGACTTGAGCACTCTACAGTGTTTCCTGTAGGTCGCCTGCCTATGACAGTTCATTCGGCCCGCAATTCTATCAAGAGCGGAAACGTATATTGCGCTTTGCAAAGCGATGCGCGGTCTCCCAGCTTGCAGAGTAACCCTCCGGTAAATCGAAAGTCTCAGACGCAACGATAAATACTCAACTCGAGTCCAACTGGAGTTGAGCCGGGAATGCAATGCTCCCGCTCTAATTCGCTACACCGCACAACAGGCGTTTGTCGGATTGCGTTGAGTTCCGCGATGTCGGAATGCGGAATTGCTGCGCAAGTGTTTGTTTTGAAGGATTCCGCCGAGCTTCTTACCACCACTTCTAAACCTAAGCAATAGGCACGAATAATCCCAGGAGGAACTCATGTACCACCATATTAAGAAGTTAATGTACACGGTGAACGTTGGCACCCCGGATCCACGTTTTGGAAACATGCTGCTCGAACAATTTGGCGGAGCAAACGGTGAGTTGGCTGCCGCGATGCAATATTCGATTCAAGGTCTGAACTGCGATGATCCGGACCGCAAGGATCTGTTGATGGATATCGGCACCGAGGAACTCAGTCATCTTGAGGTCGTGGGCACACTTGCGCGAATGCACCTCAAACCAATGAAACGCGACCGACAGGCCGGAGAAGTCGACCCGCTTATCGCGATTGCCGGCGGGGGAGGAGTGAGCCTGTTCAATTCAATGGGTGACGCGTGGACGGCAGACTATCTGAAAATCACCGGCGAGCTCGATGTCGATTTGCGCAGCAATATAGCGGCAGAGGCTCGCGCGAAGATCGTTTACGAGCGCCTGATCAATTTCTGCGATGATCCCGGATCAAAAGACGCACTTCAGTTCCTAATGACGCGAGAGATTACCCATATGAAAGCCTTCACCCTCGCGCTGGAAAGCATGGGCAAAGATCCATTCTCAATCGGTCAGATCCCGCCGACACCCGTTCTGGTAGATCAATATTTCAACGACTCGACCGGCCAAGGAGACTATGGTGAAACCGATGTTCGTGGCCCGTGGAATGAGGGCGGCAAGTGGGAAATTCTCGAGCAACAGGAACTCCAAGTTGGCGTTGAAAATCTCAAAGGCGCCAATGGCAAAGGAAACGAGAAAAAACACGCATTTCAGGGGACAGAGACTGGAACACGAAAGCGCGCCTAAGGAAGCATGCTTGATAAAAACGGCGTCGTTTCAGTATTAAGGTGGGGCTAAACGCTCCACCTTACTTTTTTGAAAGAGCGGCCGGCCACAGTCTAGTTTCAATACTGCAGGTTCGGAGTACAAAAAATGGGAATGCCGTGACGCCGTCGCCCCTCATGTGGGAATGAGTGACTAATGAAAATGCCAGAACAGACGATATAGAACTCAAGACTGGACTGACTGTCCGTAAAACCGCAGAAGCTCCCTGCGTTGACGTGATTCAACTTGCACTTTTCACCGAACGACTAGCCCCATCGGGGTTGTTCATCCAGGCTGATGCCGAGCGCAGTCTTCGCCACGACCTCATGAGTCAGGAATGAACTGGCTGGGTGGATCCGGCCAAGACGCGCGTCGCGTAGCAAGCGTTCGTAACCCACAGAGCGAAAGATTCCCGCACCGCCTATGATGTCAAGACCTAGATCGACCACGCGCCACGATCCCTCTACAGCGCGATATTTCGCCGCAAAGATTTTGGCAGGCCACTGAGCGCCATTGTCCACGCCATTCGACCAGTCCTCGGCCACTTTCTCCAGTTGCGGACCAATGGATTCCAGTTCAATCGCCATTTCGGCAATCGCATGCTGAACCTCGGGATGGTACGCCATTGAGCGGGAGACCGCTAAAGAATGCTTTCCCTTTACCGAAGCGATAGTCTGTTCGAAGGCGCGCTTGGCCAAACCATAATAAATATTTGCAAATCCCATGAGCCCCCATGCGAAGATCCCGAGCACGAAGGCATCTATTCCTGCGCCGCCCGCCGGGACGACTCGGGCCACGTAGCGATCCGGAATATATACGTTCTCCAAAATCGTGTCGTCGCTCCGGGTCGCGCGCATGCCCAGGACATCCCAAGTTTCCTTGATAACGTAACCTTCGCTGTCTCGTGGCATGAACGCATGAACGATCTTTGGTTGCGAAGGGTCGCTGGTGTCCATTCCGTGGAGACCGAAGCGCGTCCAAACTGGGGTCAAACTGCCGAACTGCTTGCGGCCGGTGAAGCGATAACCGCCTTCCACGCGTTCGGCTTTCGATGTCGAGAGCAAAACGGGAATGTCGTTGCCACTTTCGGCGTGGCCGGCAGCGAAGACTTCTCCGGCGACAGCCTCACGCAAAATCCACTCCAGGGAGTGATCTCCGCTGCGCCAAAGATCAGCGGCAACGCCGAGCCAGTAAAGATGCATATTCACGGCGAGGGCGGTGGCGGGTGCGTAATATGCCAACCGGCGTTGCTCAAGGCATACTTCCGCCAGCGTCATGCCTGCCCCGCCGAATTCCTTGGGCACAGGCAACAGCAAATACTTGGAAGCACGGAGTTCCTGAAAGTCTTCTTCGAAGAAGCGGTTTTCACGGTCATAGCCAGCGGCGCGGGCGGCGAATCGCACCAGCCTTTCATCGCTAAGAACGCGCTCACCCGCCGGCAGACTAGAGACCGGCGCGGGCGCGCGTTTGGAATCGATTGGTCCGCCGTTGCTCGGAATCGCCGAGGCGGCACTTACTTTCAGAGTGGTATTCATTGTGGTCCTTCTTCCCTAAGCAGTGCTTGCCGAGCCGTGGAGCATTTTACATCGCTTAAAGCTCCAGGAAACTAGCTCCTATGAGTGCCTCGTATGAGGCTCGACATTTACGGTCGAGCCTCATACACGATGTTGAATGGCGTTTCTGAAGCGCGCCGGAAACGGTTGAAGCCAGCCGAGGTAACTACTTCCTTGATTCGCGACTCTCCGGCTTGCGCACCCAGGCAGAGACCCACTTCCTGCGACCGTGAGCACGGCGTGCACAATAACGTAGAGAACGAGTAATACACCCGCCCTACCGGATTTAAATTGTCCTTCAATTGATCATTGGCGAAGGGCTCGACAATCATCCATGTACCATCCTTAGCCAAGGATTTTCGGACGTGAGCAGCGGCCCCGGCTGGATCACCCATGTCATGCAGGCAATCAAACACGGTCACCAGGTCGTAGTCCTTACCCGGAAACTCTTTCGCCTTTGAGACTTCGAAGGTGACCCGGTCGGCTACGCCTTCCCGCTTAGCGGACTCCCGTGCCGCTTCGATCGAGCCAAGGTGGTAATCAAAACCCAAGAACCGCGATTTAGGGAATGCCTTTGCCATCAGGATGGTCGAAGCTCCCTTCCCGCATCCCACATCGGCCACTTTGGCGCCAGCCTCGAGTTTTGCCTTAACCTCGTGCAATGCCGGAATCCACGAGCTAGCCAGATTGGCGGCGTAGCCTGGACGAAAGAATTTTTCGCACCCGTGAAATACTTCCTCAGCGTGCTCGTCCCAACCCATGCCGGCGCCGGTTTTAAAGGACTCTGCAATCCGCGGCACAGCGGCGAGCGAGCCTAGCGCCAGTTCGAAAGCTCCGGGCAAATACGCCGGGCTGTTTTCGTCTGCCAAGGTAAAGACTTGTTCTTCGGTCAGGCCGAACTTGTTCGTTTTGGCGTCAAAAGACACGTAACCACCTGCGGCTTGTGAAGCCAACCATTCGCGCACATATCTTTCGTCGGTGCCGGTCTTCCGGGCCAACTCGGCGGGCGCCATCGGGCCGCATGCCAGGGCTTTGTACAATCCCAGTTTTTCTCCTATTACGACCATTCCGGCGTGGACCGCGGCGCCGAGATCGGTTACGAATTGTCCGATAAATGCATTTAATTTATCCATGTCTAGAGCGGGAACTTGTGCTGCACTCATTGGAATTTTCCTTTCTTAATTCGTTATTGATTTCAAATCTGTCTGTCTGATCTGCTGTCCAGCTGTATGGGGAGCCCTTTCGATCAGCAGCACATCGAAAGGGCCGCCGACGCACTAGTTTCCGGCGAAGGATTGGCACGAAACGTTGGGGTGCCAATTCACGAATGCCCCATTAGGATTTTCTTTCCAAGCCCAAACGTGGAGTGTGTAGAAAGCCGGTAAGCCAAAGCGATTCGGACTCTCGAAGTAGTGGAACAACTGTCCCATGAGTTCTGGCGGTCCTGAGTGGCTCGCATCCCAAGCGGACGCAATCAGCAGATAGTCTGCACCTATAAGTTTCAGTCGTCCGTCTGGTTGTGGTTCGTAAATCACAATTTGAGGGCGGGTTGCATCCAGCACTCCGCTGGCTACAATAGCTCCGTTCACAAAGTGGAGACCCATTGCACCCGAGTCCGGGCCGCTAACACATCCGAATTGGAGAGAATAGCCCTCCGCCTCAGCCACAGAAACATCTTTGAAGCGCTCGGTGGCTTGCCGAACAATCCTTATAAGAGCGCCTGCCTGGCTGTTGTTCTGGTTGGAAACCATTTGGTGATGCATCGTTAAAGCACTCGATTGTGAATTTTGCGCCTGCGATTGCAATGAGAAGACGGTCGCAACCGCCAGAGCGATAAGGGAATACTGGATTTGCGTTATCCATCGTGGGGTTTTCATCTTCAAGTCTCCGGTTGAATTTCGATTTTGCTACGAAGGACATCTGGTCCGCGCCTTTTCGCTTCTTCATCCGCAGAAGCGGCTTTGCTAAAATCCGCACTATGCGCGTTGAGCATGGGTGCGATCTCGCTTGGCAATTGCAAGATAGCTTTGACTTGAACTCGAAGTAACGAAACAACTCCGAAGAAAAGCCAAAAAAACACGGAGTAACGTTGGAAACAGGTCCGATAAGGTATCAATTCGGCGAGTTCGACCTCGACGTCGTCCGAGGCTGCTTATTTAAAGCTGGGGAGGAGATCAAACTTCGCCCGAAAGTTTATGAAGCCCTCAGGTATCTGGTGGAACATCCCGGACGCCTGATCGGGAAGAAGGAACTGATTGAAGCAGTTTGGCCGGACACATTCGTCACCGACGATTCACTGGTGCAGTGCACGGTCGAACTACGCCGCGCGCTGGGTGATCACGCACAACTGTTGCTCAAGACGGTTCCACGTCGCGGATATTTACTGACCTGCAAAGTTGTGCGGCACCTGCCCGATCAAGATCAGATCGCATTGGTTTCTGCAGAGGGTGGCACGCCCAAAGTTGCAAGGAAGCACTTTAGCTTACCGGCCTCCCGCACTTCGCTCATTGGACGAGAACAACAACTACCGGAAGCCGCGAAGTTGTTACTCCGGCCGGATGTTCGTCTGTTGACCCTAACTGGCGCGGGCGGCTCTGGAAAAACCCGGCTGGCGCTCGCGGTAGCCAAAGCAACAGCTGACAAATTCATAGCTGGCGTTCAGTTCGTCGGCTTGGCAGCGATCTCTGATCCCGCGCTGGTGGGGATCGCAATCGCGAAAGCGCTGGATATCCAGCAAGTAGCTAATCGTACGATCTCGCAATTGATCGATGACGAACTACACAATTCCGGCCTTTTTTTGTTGGTGCTGGATAACTTCGAACAAGTCTTGCCGGCGGCAACAGTCGTGGCCGAGATACTGGAAACCTGTCCGGCGCTGAAAATTCTGGTCACCAGTCGCGCCTGCCTGAGGATTTACGGTGAACAGGAATTTCAGGTCACGCCACTGGAGCAGGATTCCGCGATAGAGCTATTTGTGCAGCGCGCAATGGCAGTCCGGCCGAGCTTCGCAATGACTGCAGAGAACGCGCAGGCGATCCGGGAGATTTGTTCACGTTTAGATTGCCTTCCGCTGGCGATTGAATTGGCTGCGGCTCGAATCCGAGTGCTGTCACCGGCCACCATGTTGGATCGCTTGCAAAGCCGGCTGCAATTGCTCACCGGCGGCCCGCTCGACTTGCCGGAGCGCCAACAAACTCTGCGCAAAGCCATCGATTGGAGTCACGAACTGCTCAACGATGCCGAGCAGAAGCTATTGCGGCGTTTGTCGGTGTTTGTGGGAGGATGCACTCTGGAGGCGGCGGAAGCGGTTTGCGATACGACCCGTGATCTGGAGATGGATCTTTTCGAGGGATTGTCTTCGCTGGTCGACAAGAATCTGATTCAGAACTCGGATGAACCATTGGCTGAGCCGCGCTTTGCGATGCTGGAAACCATCCGGGAATATGCCTTGGAGCGACTGACCGCGAGCGGCGAAGAATCTGCAACCCGGCGGGCGCATGCCGCTTATTGTCTGGTTCTCGCGGAAGAAGGAAATCCGGAACTGAAGCCGACAGATCGCGCAGCTTGGCTGACGCGGTGCGATATAGAGATCGACAACTTTCGTTCCGCTCTTGATTGGCTTTTTCAGAACCAGGAACTCGACTGGGGCATGCGTCTCTGCATTGCGCTCTTCCGATTCTGGGATATGCGCGAGCATCTTGCCGAAGGCCGAGCGCGCCTGGAAACTATTTTGCAGCTCGCGGGAATCGGATTCGCAAAAGAGCGCGCCAAAGTAGGACATTTTCTGGGAGCTCTGACCACCGCCTTGGGCGACTTTTCGGCCGCAGAGCACTTCCTACAACAAAGCTTGTACCTGTATCAGGAACTGGGCGACGAATGGGGAGCAGCCGCGTCTCTCAATGCCTTGGGAATTAGTGCTCGCGACCGCGGCGACTACGCATCAGCGCTGCAATATTTCGAGAAAAGCCTCACGTGCTGGCGCGCGCTCGCCGATCCATTGGCAACGGCACGCACTCTTCACAATCTGGCCAATGTGGTTCGGGTTCGCGGTGACTATTCAGCTGCACAGGCGGCCCTGCGGGAAGCGACCAGTATTTTTGAAGAACTCGGCGATCGCAGCGGGGCAGCTTGGTCTCTCAACCAACAGGGAGACATCGCTCGCGAACAGCAAGACTTGCCAGTGGCGCGCACCTTATATCAGGACGCGCTTTCGGTCTTCAGAGAAGCCGGTGACCGATGGGGCTCTGCGAGATCGCTCGCCGATTTAGGATACGTTTGCTGCGATCAGGAAGATTACGCTGCCGCCCATGCAGCCTATCGCGAAGCGCTGAAGATCTTCGCAGAACTGGGACACCGTCGCGGCCTGGCGCGGACATTGGAAGGCTGCGCTTGTCTGGCGGTGGCCCGGGGCGGCGCCGCTCGGGCACTTAAGCTCGCGGCGGCGGCGGCGCATTTGCGTCGCGTGATAAGCGCACCCTTGCCGCAAGCCGAGCAGATAAAACTCGATCAGACATTGCTCGCGGCGTGGAAATCTCTGGGTCCCGCAGAAGGAGGGGCGGCGTGGTCGGAAGGCTCGGCCCTGAGTCTCGAAAGCGCAATTGAGTACTCTCTCGACGAGCCTGAATTCGTTAGCTCAGGCAAGCGGGATCAATGAGCCTGCGGACCGCGGACACACGATCAGCTGGAAGGCCGACACGGCGGGCGTGCTCCCGAATGCTGTTTTCATCTGGCGCCAGGTAGACACAATAGACCTTATCTTCAGTGACGTAACTGTGCAGCCATTGGATCTCCGGACCCATGTCCTTCAATACCTGCAACGAACGCAGTGACAACTCCCGAATCTGGGACTCAGAGAGTGATCCGGCTCCAGGTACTTCCCGTTCAATAACAAATTGCGGCATACGAACTATAGATTAACATCAAGCGCTAATATCCATGTCACGGAGTATGGGCATTTGCCCGTGCTGGCAGGCTACGTTGTTTGGGGTGCGTCCAGGTGCGACGAATATGAAATCGGAAGAATGGTTCGCTTGTGAAGCTGGGATCGATGATCCTATTGCAACCTTGCCCCTGCAGCCTGAGAGCGGCGGGCAAAGCACCTGAAAATTTTGGTGGAGCTAGTCGGGATCGAACCGACGGCCTCGTCGTTGCGAACGACGCGCTCTCCCAGCTGAGCTATAGCCCCACTCGGGGATGAAGAGATTTTATCATTTGGGAGTTATGCGAGAGCGGCTTCGACCGTCCCCTACCCCGATCACTCCGACCAGCTCCTTCACCGCATCGGCGCTCTTGTTGAGCGCGGCCTGCTCTTCTGCCGTGAGTTTGATCTGGATGATCTGCTCGATGCCTTTCGATCCTAACTTTGCGGGAACACCAACGTAGAGGCCATTGATTCCGTATTCGCCGGTGAGGTAAACCGCGCAAGGCAGGATCTTCTTTTTGTCTTTGAGAATGGCCTCGACCATTTCGGTGGTCGCCGAAGAGGGCGCGTAATATGCGCTGCCGGTTTTCAGGTATTTCACGATTTCGGCGCCACCGTCGCGGGTGCGCTGGACCAGCTGCGCAAGCCTGTCGGGAGCGATTAGTTCTGTGATTGGGATGCCAGCCACCGTGGAATAACGCGACAGCGGAACCATGGTGTCACCGTGGCCGCCCAGGACGAAGGCGGTCACGTTTTCTACACTGACTTTCAGTTCGTCGGCGATGAACGCGCGGAAGCGCGTGGAGTCGAGGACGCCGGCCATCCCGATCACACGCTCGCGGGGGAATCCGCTCATCTTGTAAGCCGCCTGGGCCATTGCATCCAGTGGATTCGAAACGACGATCAGAATGCAATTTGGCGAATGCTGAATCACCTTGCTGACCACGTCTTTCATAATTTTGTGGTTGGTGTTCAACAGGTCATCGCGGCTCATCCCGGGCTTTCGGGGAATTCCAGCAGTGATGACGACGATATCTGAATTGGCAGTGTCGGCGTAGTCATTGGTGCCGAGAATGTACGAATCGCGTTTTTCGATGGGCATAGCCTCGAGCAGGTCAAGGGCTTTGCCCTGCGGGACACCTTCGATGATGTCGATAAGAACGACGTCGGCGAGTTCTTTTGAGGCGATCCAATGGGCTGCGGTGGCCCCCACGTTTCCCGAACCTACGATGCTGACTTTCTTACGCATTGCACAATCCTTTCCTTGGCCACAGATGTTCGCGGATGAGCACGGAAACCACTCAACACCTAGTTGCTTTTGATTGATCCGCGAAAATCCGTAAAATCTGTGGCGTTCTTTATACCGTAGTCAGTACTGCCGCTCCCATGTTCTCAATAATGCGATCGGCGAATTTGCTGGTGCTGACTTTGGTGGCGCCCGGCATCAGGCGCTCGAAATCATAAGTCACTTTTTTCTGCTCGATGGTGCGCTCAAGACCGCTCTCGATCAGGTCTGCGGCTTCATTCCATCCCATGTACCGGAACATCATCACGCCCGAGAGCATGACCGAGCCTGGATTGATTACGTCTTTGTCGGCGTACTTGGGCGCGGTGCCGTGCGTGGCTTCGAATACTGCATACCCGTCGCCAATGTTCGCGCCCGGAGCGATGCCCAATCCGCCGACTTGCGCGGCGCAGGCGTCAGAAATGTAGTCGCCATTGAGGTTGGGCGTGGCTAGAACGGAATATTCATCCGCCCGCGTGACCACCTGCTGGAAAATGGAGTCGGCGATGCGGTCATTAATCATTAACTTCTTTTTCCAAGCTCCACGACCATGGGTTGCATAAATGCTGTCGAGCACGCTGCGAACTTCCTCGGCGACTGATTTGCCAAATTCCGGCGGAGCATATTCCAGGCCCGGTTCGACGAGGCCTGCATTTTCTTCGGAGGACAAATTGGGGTTTTTATCTTTGTTGTCGATGATCCAGCTTTCGCGTTCAGTGACCACTTTGTCGCGAAATTCCTCGGTCGCAAGTTCATATCCCCACTTGCGAAATGCGCCTTCGGTGAATTTCTGAATGTTGCCCTTGTGCACCAGGGTGACAGTCTTCAATCCGTTTTCGAGTGCGTGCTGGATGGCCATGCGCACCAGGCGCTTGGTGGCGAAGATCGAAATCGGCTTAATGCCGACGCCCGAGTCGGTGCGCACCTGCTTTTTTCCGCTCTTCAGCATTTCTTTGTTCAAAAAGTCGATCAGTTTTGCGCACTCGGGAGTTCCCTGCTCCCATTCGACGCCGGCGTAAACGTCTTCGGTATTTTCGCGGAAGATCACGACATTCATGCGCTCGGGATTTTTCACCGGCGACGGTGTTCCTTTGTAATACTTCACCGGACGGATGCAAGCATAGAGGTCGAGCACCTGGCGCAAAGTCACGTTCAATGATCGAATGCCGCCGCCGACTGGAGTGGTCAGCGGACCTTTAATAGCGACGCGAAATTCGCGGATGGCGTCGACGGATTCCTGCGGAAGCCAATCGTTAAATTTCGCCTTGGCTTTTTCTCCGGCGAAGATTTCATACCAGGCGACGCGGCGCTTGCCGGTGTACGCCTTTTGCACGGCACCATCGAACACGCGCACCGAGGCTTTCCAAATGTCGCGGCCGGTGCCATCGCCCTCGATGAACGGGATGATCGGATTATTGGGAACCTGGAGCCGGTTGTCTTTATATGAAATGCGGTCTCCGTCACGCGGGACGGGCACGCCATTGTATGAATCTGCCATCAACTCCTCCGGTTAAAGGGGAACTGAGAATTATAAATGGTGAAGGCAGGAGCAGCGCAGTTGATGGATCGCAGCTTCTAGAGAATTCCCTTTAGGGTCTGTGACACAGCTTGCAAGCACGGGCTCCTTCGACTTCGCGAGTCGATTCGCAAGCGAATCGTCTCGTTTCGCTCAGGATGACAGAGGGGAGTTGGTGCAGTCGCTTCAGTTCTCGATCGGTGCCTCACCTCACCACGCGGTCGTAGATGCTTCTCACTTCTGCGAATGTGCGAAGCAACTCTTCCTCCAAACCCTGCGTAAATTCCCGGCGCAAGATTTGTGCGGTTAAGTTTTCCACCGACTGGCGAGCGTGTTCTGCGGAGGGCAGCCAGCGGCCGTTTCTGCCGGTTGTCAGCCGAAGAACGTGCTCGGTGGTGCGAAAAAGTTCGGCGGCGTGGTCGAGCAATGCGGCATCGCGTTTGTCCAGCACGCCTTTTGAAGAGGATCGCCAGAGACGATCGCGCAAACTGCCGCTCTTCGGGCGAACATCATTCTTCACCAGCAAAAAGCTGGAGAGAAAATCGATGTCATAGAGTCCCCCAGCCGAGGTACGGATGCTTTTGGCAGGGGCGGTCGCATCTTGCAACTTAGCGCGCATATCACGCACGGCCTGTGCAAAGCTGGGATCGATCGCGAACCTTTTGAACAGCGCTTCCGCGGCATGCGAAGTTTGCCGCCCCACCTCTGCGTTCCCGGCAATGAGACGGAGCTTCGTATAAGTCAAAGCTTCCCATGGCTGCGCCTCGGCGGCAAAATAAGATTCAAGATGCGCCGGAGTGACTGCCAACTCTCCCTCCGCGCCACGTGGGCGCAGCCGCGCGTCTACCGCAAACACCATACCTTCCTGTGTGTAGGCGGCGAGGGACTGCATGATCTGTTCCGCAGATTTGGTCAGGGCCTCGCGATTTTCTGCTGCGTCGCAAACAAATAATAAGTCGGCATCGGAGAGCAGATCGAATTCGCGGGTGCCCAGTCTTCCCAGGGCCAATATCGCCAAGCCTTGCGGCGAGCCCGCGATTCTGAATGCAGCTGAAATCGCGTGCTCGGCGGCGCTAGTAGTTTCCGCGAGAGAAGAATAAACCGAGCGCTGCTCGGCGATGTCGCGCGCACCGGCAGTAAAGATAAGGTGGCGGAAATGGCGGCGTAACAGCGCCATCTTCTCGGCGTGGGCAACGGTTGAATTGGCGATGTAATCGAAGGTTGCATCGCGGCTCTCGAAAGAGGGTTCGCGAAACACTCCAGTCGGAACCTCAAACAAGTTCGTGCCCAGGAATTGTGCGGTCGGCAGATTAATTTCGGGAAGCGTGCTTACCTCTTCGGGATAGCGCGCCAGAAATTCCGACAAATAATCGCTGATCTCAAAAAGTGATAACGCTCGCGCGATTGCCTGTTGATCGCGCACCACGGCGGCGTAGCGTTCGGAGCTGCCGTACGCGGAACTCAGGAAGCGCAGCAGGTTCTTGCGTCCAATGGCGCTGAGACCGGCGATGGCATGAAAAAGTTCGGGCGCGTCACCCGCGAGTTGCTCGAGTAGACGCTGGTTCGATTGATCAGCAGTCGCGATCCCGGAGATCGTCCGGAGCTGAAATTCGCCCTCATTTTCCGGTTGCGGTGTGACCGCCTGCTGCTGATAAATGACTCGCTGGTAAATTTCCGCGACCGCCGCCATGCGTTCACGAATAGAAACCGTCAGGTCCGAAAGACTGTAGCCAGGGGTCAGTCCTGCCATGGATCGTTGCAGGATTTGCAAATCGTGCTCGGAGCGCGGAAGGCGGTGTACCTGTTGTCCTTCACGAAGCTGAAGCCGGTGTTCAAGATGGCGCAGAAAAGCGTATGCCGAGGTCAACTCATGAAAATCGCGCCCGCTGATGTGGCCCTTGTCGTGCAATTTTTGGAGTGAGAAGAGCGTTCCGCCGGAACGTAGCCAGGGCTCGGCGCCCCCATAAACCCGCTGCAGGCATTGCACGAGGAACTCTATATCGCGGATGCCGCCGCGGTCGATTTTCACATTGATGGATTCGTGACCTTCAACCGCGATCTGTTTGCGGCGCTTGCGATCGATTTTTTCGCGGGCCACCAGGGCCGTTTTGATGGCGACGAAGTTGATTTTTTCGGTGTACACCTGTGACTGTACGCCCCGAATGAATTTGCGCGCCAAGGCAACGTTGCCGGCAGAGTGCCGGACCTTGATCAAAGCTTGCCGTTCCCAGTCGTGTGCGGTTTCCGAGTAATAGCGCAAGGCGTTCGACAAGCTGATTGCCAGTTCGCCTTCGTTTCCCAGGGGGCGCAAGCGCAGATCAATTCGAAAGACGGCGCCTTCAGCCGTGGGACGCGAGAGTATCTCGGTGAGTTGCTGAGCCAATCGCACAAAATACTCACGATTCGAAAGCTGTGCGGTGTCAGGTTCGCACCCATCGCCGTAGAGATAGAGCAGATCGATATCCGAGCTATAGTTCAGTTCGCTGCCGCCCAGTTTTCCCAGCGACAGCACGGTAAATGGAGTGGTAACAGCCCGGCCCGCGGCGTCGAGATGCTGAGGTAAGCCGAAGCGGTGTTCCATGGCGCTCTCCGCCTCGCGCAGCGCGTCCTGGATCAATACGTCGCTCAGAGCTGAGATTTCGCAAGTGGTTTCTGCGAGGGGTGAAATTCGCAGCACGTCCCGAAGCATAATGCGGACGTATTCGCGACGCTTAAACCGACTCAAGAGCAACGATACATCGCGTTCGAAGGAACGCGAGCGAAAGCGGGCCAGAGCTTCAGAAAATTCGTCGTTGGAAAAACTCTGGTCGAGCTTCTTTTCGCGCAGGAAGACTTGAAGGAGATCGGAATTGCGCACCAGGGTTTCGCCTACGTAACGGCTGTTTCCAAATACCGCGATCGTGTAATGCGCAAGAACGGGATGTGACTCAATCACTCGCAAGATCTCAGACGAACCCTCGCTCAGCAAACGGTCAAAAAGTAAGAGCGCGGAGTCGGGATCGGGGCAATCCGCCAGCAGACCGGGAAGAGCCTTGGCCAGTGAAGGAGATAAGCGCTTGTAAACCGGACCAAAGTGCTCGCGGGCAGCGTCTGGATTATGAAACGGAATGATGTCCACAGCATCTCGGAGCTCTCCGGGCTGTTCCTTGGGGTGCATCTCGCTGAATTGAGGTCCGCTAGAACTCACGGTGGGCTGGGCAGATCAGGATAGCATGCCAGCCGGCGGCTCTCAGCTCTCAGCTGTCAGCTCTCAGCTCTTAGCTGCTATCAGCTATCAGCTATCAAGAAAACATTTCGTCACCGAAACGATTTGCCAGGAACATTCGAAAAAGCTTTTAACCGCAGAGCACACAGAGTTCACCCGAGATCGCAGAGCTAAATGATTGAAGAATCATAAGACGCATCTTAAACCGAGTGGCAAGCACGGCCGACCACTGGCAACTGACAACCGGCAACTCGCAACTGCACTTACTACCACCGTCGTGAACCGAAGTATTTGCGGACTCCAATCGCATTGTAACGTCCCCAGGGCCCATTCGGACCAAGGTCGGCAGCGCCGAGATTGTTATTGCGGACGCCGAAGCGATCAAACAGGAAATGTTGCGTCACTCGGGCCTCGAATCCTTTGCCGATATAGATCGCCGCTCCCCAGGAGTGTTCCACCCCGATGCCGTCAAAAGACCAGGTGTAAAGAGTCTGAGGAACATTGCGTCCGAAAAGGAACGAGGGTTCGCCGAAGAGCATGAAGCGACGGAGCTGGCCGCGGCCGAAGGGGCGAACCTCCAGCATTCCCGAAATCATATAGCGGGCAAAGGCGTTACATCGAGCATTTACCCCACCGAACTTGCCGGCGTTCGAGGCGCAAATGTTGGGATCGATTTCATTGTGCGGAGGCGCAATGTCGAATTGAGCGTATCCCCAAAACATGTCGGAGGGAAAGAACATACGTTCGTGCCGGGGCGTATCGATCTGGGCAAAGCAGCCGAGGGACAGCACGAGAATCACAGCCAGAAGGTAAAAGGATCTCACTGAGCCTCCAACGCTGGTGCGGATTGAACGGCGCGAACCTGAAATGGACGTAGCCCAAGCTCGGAGTCCGCATTGTACATCGTTGCGATTTCGGCGATTAAAGATGCCCGCTCTACGAAAAACCATAGTCCAAGCTGTGAGTTCTCCAACAACTTGGAGAATATGAAAGGAATATGAACGCTAACTGCCGCCAAATCAAAGCGTCGGTTTGGCGACGGTCTTGCTCAGAAAAGATTTCAAGGAGCACCGTAACAATGGGCCAGGAAATTTCAGTTTCGTATCAGGCGGTAAAAAGCAAGGTCTATAGACTCATCGACAGCCTGGTCGAAGATGACAAGAACCGCGACGATGTGCAGGAATCTGTAAAGCGCTGGTGGAAACACATCCACCCGGCGGATCGGCCGATCGCCCGCAAACATCTGTTGTCGGTTCTATCCAAATCTAATGCTACGCTGTCGGCGATCTCCGGCGGACTGACTGAACTTCAGGATTTTGAGGCGCATCCTCCAGTCCGGACTGAGACCGTGCCCCGCTTGCATACCATGCCAACGCCAAATCCGGAGCGGATGAAGGCTTCAGTCTAGAAACCGTTTACTTTGCTTACAAAGCCCGGATAATCCGGGCTTTTGCTTTTTATGCCGTTTGTCGGAAAATAGGTTGTTTAGCTAAAGCGTTCGAACCAACAGAATGAATGTGGCTTTGCCCGTGCTTGGCTGCGGTCCACCGCGTGAGCTGATAAAGCCAACCGGCGACATGTCATTCCGAGGCGTCGAGCTTGCTCGATAACGAGGGACCTGCTGTTCACTTGTCACAGACGGCTAAGCCGGCGCCTGCTAGATTTCGCATGTGAGGACCCGACGCTATTACGTGTACATCATTGCTAGCAAAAGTCGCGGTATTTACGTCGGAATGACCGGCTTCCTGATGCAGCGCATCCTGCAGCATAAACGCGGCGAAGGCGGGAAATTCTCGACTGCATATCACGTGAATCGGCTGGTTTACTGCGAACTTTTTCAGCACGTTGAGACAGCAATCAAGCGCGAGACCGAGATTAAGAAATGGAGGCGGGAGAAGAAAGTCGAGTTGATTGAGAAGAAGAACCCAACATGGGAGGATTTGGCTGCGGATTGGGGCAAACCGGTGCCGATGTCATTCCGGCCTATTCGTGAATTTCAGACCCAAAAATATGTCATTCCGAGCCGCTTTAGCGGTGAGGAATCTGCTTCTTGTATGGAACCAGCAGATTCCTCGTTGTCGCGCGAGCGCGACGCCTCGGAATAACAGGGTGCTTACTTCTTGAGTAAAAACGAGCACGCCGAGTTCACGCGCGTCCCCGGTTCAGTTTCGCCTCCAAAATCTTTCCAACTGTCATTCCGAACCGCTTTAGCGGTGAGGAATCTGCTTTTCCCATGCGGAGAGCGTACTCCCGATCGCCACCTCGAAGGGGTCGTGCCTATTCGAGCCACCTGCTGCTCCCCGGCAACCAGCAGATTCCTCACCGCTAAAGCGGTTCGGAATGACAGAGGTCTTTTATGGCATCGGATCGATATGTGACGATGGCGGCCGACAAATAAAAAGCGCGGCTCGCGCCGGGCCTAAGCAAAGAGCTGAGAGCTGGTTTAGATGTCGTAATACAGAGCAAATTCATACGGATGCGGGCGCAGGCGAATGGCGTCCACTTCCTTTGAGCGCTTGTAGTCGATGTAGGTGCTGATCAGTTCCTCGGTGAAGACGTCGCCTTTTAACAGGAAGGCGTGGTCTTTATCCAGTGCATCGAGTGCGTCTTCGAGCGAGCCCGGCATCGATGGAACCTTCGCCAACTCCTCTGGACCGAGATCGTAAATGTCCTTATCGAGCGGTTGGCCGGGATCGATCTTGTTTTCGACGCCGTCCAGACCTGCCATCAACATGGCCGCAAAGCCCAGGTAAGGATTGCAGCTCGGGTCAGGCGGACGGAACTCCACGCGCTTGGCTTTCGGCGATGCTGAGTACATCGGAATCCGGCAGGCTGCCGAACGATTGCGGCGTGAGTATGCCAGGTTCACCGGGGCTTCGAATCCCGGAACCAGGCGCTTATAAGAATTCGTGGTTGGGGCGATGATCGCAGCCAGCGCAGGGCCGTGCTTGATCAATCCACCGATATACCAAAGCGCCATCTGCGAAAGTCCGGCGTAGCCGTCACCGGCAAAAAGCGGCTTACCGGATTTCCACAGCGACTGGTGAGTGTGCATGCCGCTGCCGTTGTCCTGGAAAATCGGCTTAGGCATGAAGGTCACAGTCTTGCCGTATTGGTTGGCGACATTCTTAACCACGTATTTGTAAAAGAGCATGTGGTCGGCGGAGTTGACCAGTGAGTCGTATTTAAGGTCGATCTCAGTCTGGCCTCCGGTCGCAACCTCGTGATGATGGCATTCCACTTCGAGTCCGCACTTTTCCATGGTCATGACCATTTCACTGCGCAGGTCCTGATAGTGGTCCATGGGCGGAACTGGGAAGTAGCCTTCCTTGTAGCGCGGGCGGTATCCGAGATTGTTGGCTTCCCGGCCGGAGTTCCAGCGGCCTTCTTCCGCATCGATGAAATAGAAGCCGTGTTGCTCGCGCTGATCGAAACGAATGTTGTCGAAGATGAAGAATTCGGCTTCGGCGCCGAAGTAGGCGGTATCGGCCATTCCGGTTGAAGCCAGATAAAGCTCGGCCTTTTTCGCAATGTAGCGCGGATCGCGATCGTAACGTTGCTTGGTCACGGGATCGATGACGTCGCAGATCATGACCAAGGTCGGAACCTCGGTGAATGGGTCCATCATGTGGGTGCTGGGATCCGGAATCAAGAGCATGTCGCTTTCGTTGATTGCCGCCCAACCGCGAATCGACGAGCCGTCCATGCCGAAACCTTCTTCGAAGGAATCAGCGCTCAACTGATTGATGGGATAAGAAACGTGCTGCCATAAGCCCGGCAGATCCGTGAAGCGGAGATCGAGCAACTTGGCTCCGTTTTTCTTCGCGAACTCCAGGACCGTCTTTGCATCTGCCATGGGAAAGCTCCTTTAAGAAGTCGGACGACACCCGGGAAATTGATTGAGAGACACCACTTCACCTACACGTGCAGCAGAGGACTTTGTCGGAATGTCGAGAATTGTACACCTGCTACAATCGTTCAAAGTTGCAGGTTATGCACAGTCTAGATGTGCCAGAACACACCAGGAAATTGATTGTTTTTATGGCCAGAATAAGGGGGGCTTATCCGGCCATTGGCCTAGCAGTTGGCGTTGTTTCCCAGCATTTTTCCAGTTCAGACTCCGATGTGGATAGCTAAATGCTAAGAGCTAATAGCTAAAAGCTTCTTTATGGATTTCGACCAGTTAGAAACCTTCATCGAGGTCGCTCGGCTGTCGAGCTTTTCGCGCGCGGCAGAAAAGCGTTTCCGCACGCAACCAGCAATTTCCTCACAAATCCGTTCGCTGGAAGAAGAAGTAGGCGCCAGGCTGCTAGACCGCTCGGGTGGAAGAGTCTCTTTGACGGCGTCCGGTAAATTATTTTTGAAGTTCGCCGAAGACTCCATCGACGCCCGCAAGTCTGCCGTGACCGCTATCGCCGAGACGGAACGCGTGCCGCGTGGCGAAATAGTCGTCGGGGCCAATGAAGGCACGTGCCTGCACGTTCTCCCCGAAGTCTTCGCCCACTTCAAAAAACAGTACCCGGATGTCTCCATCAGCATAAACCGCTCGGATTACTCCAAAGTGCTTGAGGCGGTCACCGACAATTCTGTGGATTTCGGCGTAGTGTCGCTGCCGGTTACCGATACACGACTGACGGCAGTGCCGATTCACAAAGACGAGTTGGTAGTGATTGCGCCGCCGAAGCATCCTTTGGCTAGGCTCAAGTCAGCGAGCGCGGTTGATATTGCGCAATATCCGCTGGTGGTGCCGAAAGTCGGTCATACCCGTGATGCCCTCGATGATCTTTTCCATCGCCTGAAATTGAAACCGCGTTACGCCATGGAACTGGATTCCAGCGAATTACTCAAACGTTTCGTAGCGGCAGACGTAGGCGTGGGATTTATCTCGCGATCTCATGTTCAAGAGGATGTAAAGGCTCACGTTCTGGTTGCGATCGAATTCGCCGATGCGCAAATTCGCCGCGACTTGGCTCTTGTGTTCCGCAAAGATAAAGCGCTAAGCCGCGCTGCCCTGGCGTTTATAGATATCGCAGTTAAGATTAAGACTGCTGAGTCCGCAGTTTCAGGCAAAAGGTAGATTTCGAAAACCAGGACGGCCGAGAGCTTGCCCTGAGCTTGTCGAAGGGGCGGCTCTCCCCACGTTAACCTCCTAGATCGTCCCGCTACTTTTCGCTACGCCTGAATCCTTCTTGTATCCCTCTGATAGCGTGCCCTTGCTCTTTGCAATCGGTAACAGTGTCGGATAGAACTGGACAAACGTCGTATCGACGGCGGCGTGGGCGGCATGGCAGCTATAGCAACTCGCCTCCAGCGGAACCATCTTGGCGGTCTTCGCGTCGTCAAAACCAAAGAAGGCCCACTTCCCTGGGAAGCGCTTTTCGTCTTTAACGTGTACCTCAAGCCCCATACGGTCCGTGCCCTGATAGTTTCCCTTCTGATTGATGGAGCCCTTCCCTTCCGCCCCGCGAACTTCGAGCACCAGCATTGTCTTGTCCGGCCAGGTGCCGGTTTCGAGAAAGGCCTTGTAGGATTCAGGGTTCACAAAAACGTTGTCGAACATGTGATGATCGGCGCCCTGTGCGCCAGGGCTGTAACTCATATCGAAGCCCGAGGTCAGATAAATCCACTCGCGGTAGTTTTCAGGAAGTTTGAGCTGACTGTCTCCGGTATACTCCGGTCCGACACCGGACGCGGACTGACTACCGGCAACCGCAGTGAGAAGCAACGTGGTTACAACCAATAAGTTGATTTTTGTGAACATGCGGGCAGTATGGCACTGTGCACCTGGAGACGCTACTGCGTTCCCTGCATGGTTAAGGTGATTGGCTGCATTGTTGGATTTTCACAGCTCGACTGAAATACCATTTTCGAGATGGAAAGTAATCTAACCACCGGAGCCTCATTTTCACGCTGGCTGTGGATTGCGGCCATCTGGTTTGGCGTTGGACTGTTTGACGCTACACAGACGGTTTTCACCATGCGTGCTGCGGGGATGCAGCATGCATGGGTTCGGCTGTTCTTCACCTTGCTTTTTTCCTGGGTGCCGCTTGCTGTCGCGACACCGGTCATCTTGAATCTCGCACGAAAATTTCCTCCCGTGCGGCCATGGGCATTCTCAGCATGGTTGATCCATGTAAGTGCCTGCTGCACTCTGTGTCTGATTGCCAGCGCCTGGATCGCTGGATTTGAAAGAGTTTTAAATCCATGGGCCGACCCTTCCGGTCCAGGGTCCTATGGGGACCGATTGTGGTTCAGATTTTTCAGCGGGCTGATCTCATATCTGATTCTGTACGTTGCAATACTGGGGGTCGGCTATGCGCTCGAATCGCGGGACCGGCTGGCACGCCAGCAAACCGAGACCGCGCGACTGAGCGAACAACTCTCGCACGCTCAGTTGGACTCTCTGCGGCGCCAGGTCGAGCCTCACTTTCTTTTTAATAGCTTGAATGCCATCGCTGGCCTGGTACGCGAGGGCAGGAGTGAAGCAGCTGTAACCACCATAGCGGGGTTGAGCGATTTTCTAAGGCGTGTTCTTGAGGATTCAAACCGGCAAGAGGTGAGCCTGAGCGAAGAGATCGAATATCTGCAGAAGTATTTAGAAATTCAGAAAGTGCGGTTCGCCGAGCGTCTCGCGGTCACAGTTCAGGTCCCGAGTGAACTTTTAGACTCTCAGGTCCCGAGCTTGATTCTTCAACCGATGGTGGAAAATGCGATTAAGCATGGCATAGCAAAACGGGCACAGGGCGGAGAGATCCGGGTGAGCGCGGTGCGTTTGAATGGGATGCTCAAGCTCACGGTGTACAACGACGGTCCTGCCTTGGTAGCAGATCGTGAAAATGGGCGTTCGGGCATCGGTATGTCCAATACGCGCACCCGTCTGCAAAGCCTGTACGGCAAGTCGTTCGAGTTGAGTCTTCAGAACCACGGCCGGCACGGGGTAGAGGCCGCGGTTTCCGTGCCATTGAGGGAGAAATGATTTGGCTTCATCCCTTTCCTCCAACCGCCGTTCTACAAAAATCCGTGCGATGCTGGTCGATGACGAGCCGCTGGCGCGCAGCAATCTCAGGGTACTTCTAGGGAACGATTCTGAGGTCGAGCTCATCGGCGAGTGCGGTTCCGGAGCGGAAGCGCTGGTGGCCATCCGCGAAAAAAACCCTGATTTGCTTTTCCTCGATATTCAAATGCCGGAGTGCGACGGATTCGACGTGCTGGAAATGCTGGGAGGAGGCCTGCCGCCGGCTGTAGTCTTTGTGACGGCGTACGATCAATTCGCTTTACGCGCCTTCGAGGCGGGCGCTCTCGATTATCTGTTGAAGCCGTTCGATGATGCCCGGTTCCGCCGCGCGCTCGATCGCGCCAAAGAAACATTCGCTCATCGCAAGCATCCGGCGAGGCCGCTGGATCGGATTGCTATCAAAGGAGCCGGCCAAGTTTTATTCGTGAAAATCTCTGACATCGACTGGATTGAAGCCGCCGACTACTACACCTCTCTGCATGTTGGGACGAAGACCCATCTGCTGCGACGAAGCATGGCCGAACTCGAGCAAGAGTTGGATCCGGCGGTGTTTTGCCGAATACACCGATCCAGCATTGTCAATATTGCTCAGGTCGAGGGCCTAAAGCTCAATCCAGAAGGGGAATACGAGGTGGCGTTAAAGCATGGGATCAGGCTTCGTTTGAGTCGGCGATATCGCAAGCAGGCGCAGTTGCGATTGGGGGTTCGCGATGCGTTGTGAGGGTGCGCTGCTTTTACACAACCATCGGCGGTTCAGCGAAAATCACCCGGCACTCTGTTGTACAATTCGCCCGTGAGTGTCTGGTATCGCCGTTTTCTTCCCCTTCTTCTATTGTCCGCTGCGGCAGCGGCACAGACCGCGGGAAAAGCTCAGATCAGTTACAAACTGCTCTCCATCCATGTGAAGGGATTGCAGCACTTCACGGAGAGCGATGTCATTTCTGCGTCGGGTCTCCGGCGCGGGCAATTCGCGGGTGAAGAAGAATTTAAGCAGGCGGCGCAGAAGTTGGGCGAAACCGGGCTGTTTGCACAACTGAATTACAGCTACAAGTACTCAACCAGCGGATGCGATTTGGAACTGCAGGTGGCGGAGAACGACCACCTGGTGCCGATCATCTTCGACAACTTCGTCTGGTTTTCAGATGACGAACTCGTACGCATGCTGCATGATCGAGTACCGCTTTTCGATGGCCGGGTACCCGGAGGCGGACACCTGACCGACCAAATCGCGGACGCCTTGGGAACAATTCTGGCAGAACGCAAAATCGGTGGGCGAGTCGAATACATGGCTTCGGGCCCTCTCAACGGAGCAATTGAAGCTTACGACTACAAGCTGAGCATGCACGCCATCGTAATTCGCAACATGGATTTTCCGGGCGCGATAGATCCAGAAACTCCCTTATTGCAAGCGGCTGCCAAACCTCTTTCCGGGCAGGATTATCTCCGGACAAAAATGCGGGTTCAAGAAAAGTTTAATTTTCTGCCGGTGTACCAGGCGCGAGGCTTCCTGAAAGCGCACTTCTCCGAACCTCAGGCGAAGGTTGCAGAGGATGGAGATCAAACCCTGGTTGATGTCAGCTTTCCCGTGACTTCGGGAGTGAAATACAAACTCACCGATGTAAAGTTTTCCGGCAACAATGTCTTCCCTACTGAAAAATTGCGAGAGCTGATTCACTTGAAAATCGGCGAGCAGGTAAATTCGGTGGAACTGACGGACGACCTGCAGCAAATACACAAACTCTATGGGACCAAGGGCTATCTGTTCGCTCATGCGGATGCTGTACCCACCATGGACGATGCAGCGACGACCGTCGCGTATCAGCTCAACGTAAGTGAAGACGAGATGTACCACATGGGTGAGTTAAATATTGATGGTCTTCCGCCGGAAAACACAAAGAAGATGCTGGCGCAGTGGCAGATGAAGAAGGGCGACCCTTACGACAGCAGCTACCCGCAACGCTTTTTCAGCTTGATGTATCGCGATTTTGGGCTACATGGATCGTATGATGTGATGCCCAAGGAAGCCATCGATAGACAGCAGAAGGTGGTCAACATGGCTTTGCATTTTCAGCCGAAAAGCTGAGTTGACTTGGCTGTTGCGTTGAAGTTGAAATTAGAAAAGCTTTGGAGTTAAAGAATTTACGTACGAACATTTTGGAGGTTTTTGTGAGACAACGGAAATTCAGCCTTATAGCTATTTTGTTTGCGGCGGCAATGGTTATGCTGGCAGCTGCCAAACCTCAAACCTTCACCGGCGAAGTCTCCGATTCGATGTGCGGCGCCAAGCACATGATGGACAACAAAGCGGAGTGCACTCGGACCTGCGTCGGCAAGGGATCGAATTATGCCTTGGTGGTAGGCGATAAGGTCTACACGCTCAACACCAGCAACAAGGCGGCTCTGGATCAATTGAATACTTTGGCTGGCGCTCAGGCCAAAGTGACGGGAACAGCTAACGGTGATGCCATCGAGGTCACTAAAGTCGCTGCGGCAAAATGAAGGTCGCGGGACGAAAGCGCGCTCGTCGCTGCTCGTTTCCCAAGGCAAGCTTGCCTTCTAAGCAATCCGGACCCAAGTCACTGGTTTAGCAAAGTTTTTCTTGCAGTTTTGATGTTGCGCGCCGACACACTGTGTTATGTTTGACGATTCATTGACTCAAAAATCCGGAGGGTTTCTGAATTGTCCAAAGACATGGTCCCCAAGCGGATCTTCTTCACCAAGGGGGTCGGTAAACACAAAGAGCGCCTGACGTCGTTCGAGCTGGCGCTGCGCGATGCCGGAATTGCGGCCCAAAACCTGGTCCGGGTGTCTTCCATCTTTCCACCACAATGTAAGTTGATCTCGCGAGCCCAGGGATTGCCCTACCTGAATCCCGGCGAGGTGGTGTTTTCTGTCGTGGCGGAAAACTCCACGCATGAACCCCACCGATTGCTGGCGGCGAGCATTGGAGTGGCGATTCCCGCGGACCGCAACACCTACGGCTACTTGAGCGAGCACCACTCGTTCGGCGAAACCGAAGATGCGGCGGGAGACTACGCCGAGGAACTCGCAGCCGAAATGTTGGCAACGACATTGAATGTCGAATTCGATTCCGACCGCTCGTGGGACGAAAAGAAAGAGATTTATCGAATCTCGAACAAAATCGTGCGCACAGCCAACGTCACCCAATCTGCGGTGGGAGACAAGCGGGGATTATGGACCACGGTGATTGCGGCGGCGATTTTTATCTTTGATTAGCTGTGGTCAAGATGAAGATCAACAGATTCCTTCGATATGTTTGGCGCGTAGATGCTGTGTTAATTCTCGTCGCAGCGGGCGCCATTACATTCGGGGTGGGTGTCCTCGTCTATGAGGAATTGGGAGACCGAGCCGCTCTTCGGCATAACGCCCAAGCCGGGGTTCCGGTATCGTCAGACCCTGCAGTTAACCTGAACTTAGGACATGCTGAACCCGTAGATGGCACTCGCGTATTGCGAGCCGATCTCTATTTGTACAAAGGTGGAGCGGGCTTCAGCAGCGGTGGGTACAACGAAACCCGCAATATCCTGTTCATTGATCCAGTCCAAGAAGCAGCGTATTGGTTGCTGGCTGACAATGATCATGTAATCGCAGCGCGTTCTGACGTTAAAAATTTAAACGATCGGATGAAGCAACCCATCATTGCGACCGCTGTCTTGGTGAAGCCGCGAAGTGCTCAACCAGAGATGGTCAATGGAAGGCTCTTGTTATTTTCAGCAGACGGAAAAAAGATAATTGAAGTTGCCGATGACGTCAGAGAACTGCAGGTTGCGACACTGGATTCCGAAGACATCACCCTGCTATATGAACGCCAGCGAGCGCTTGTGCTCACGTCGTTCGATTCTTCATCTCTCACCAAAAAACGGGAACACGGAATCGCGGTTCCGCAATTGAAATAACTTTGTCTTACCACTCAACTTTCTCTTTTCCCCGTTCCGGCCCGAATGAGACTCCCGCATACCGATTCTCCGCAGTGATCGCGTCAACCAGATCCTTCAACTTGGGCCGCTTTTGCCGGCGTTACCTAGCGCGCGTTGGCTTTTTTCTTTTTGGCTTTGGCATTAGGCGATTTTACCTTGCCCAGCCGCTCCAGAACCGCCGCCACAATCAGCGGTAGTCCTACTGTGGCGTCAACGAATACCTCTCCGAAGCGGCCGCCTTCTGCTGGTGGCACAAATTTTCCCCAGGAGATTGCTTCGCTATATGGACTGCCTGAAAGGCCTCCCCAATAAACGGGCTCCGGACAGATTCTTAAACCATAGTGATAGCGCTTAAGCGGAAGATTTTCTCCAAGGCGGCGATGACGCAACTCAATGAAGGGGCCGAACTGTTGCGACCAGTTACGGGGAACGCCGCCACCAATGGTGAAAATGCCCAGGCGTTTTTGTCGCAGCAGAGTCGAAGCGAAATGTTCGAGGTCTTCGAAGGGATCGAAGCGGATTTTGTGGCGGCCGGAGCCTTCGCGCATGCGATTATTCAGCGCAACATCCAGCCCAAGTTCGGAGTCGGTGAATGCGGGCACAAAAACCGGCACCCCTTTTTCATACGCCGATTTTAAAATCCCGCGCTGGCCTTTGGCGTGCTTCGCCAGGTGTGCGCCAATGGCGTGGTTCAGCTTGTATGAGCACATCACTTCAGAATGCTCCCAGTCGGCGAGGACCGCGGCCATTACACGCTCAACGTCGTCCAGGTTTTGCTCGGGCTCGAGCGTGTCATAAACCCGGTTATAGCCCTGCTCGTAAAGTTCGGTGTCGGGCACATCAGGGTTGTACTGATAATGCGAGCGCCCGGTGGCTTCAACCAGGCCATGGGCCATGAGCGCACCAGTCGAAACGATCGCGTTCACAATCCCGCGGTCGATCAACTCGGAGATGATGAGCCCCTGCTTGGCCACGGTCATGGCGCCGGCCAGAGTCATGATGACGAAGCAGTCTTGGTCGCGAGCCATGGCTTCGAGCACGTCGGCAGCTTCCCCCAACTGACGGCCGGTGAAGGCGGTTTTTGCCATGGCGCGCACCAGGTCGTCAATCGAACGGACTTTGCCCAAATCCAACGGCTCCAGCGGAACCAGGCGGTCTGCAATAGGATTGTGGAGCTTTCGGTCGATGCCGGCGCCGTCGGTGTTGTGCTTCATTTGTTCCCCCAAAGTTCTGTGCTGGAAGCACTACTTTACTAGACGAAGATGAGAAAGTACCAGCATCGGCGGGCCGAACGTTCGAAATAAGTGGAACAAACGTCGTGGCAGCGGCGTATAAATTGAGCAGCTATGCAACTTGCCAAAAACAGCACACTGATGTCGACCGTGATTGCGACCGTCGCCGCAACCTGTGCCTGGTCGTTCGGCCTTTGTGACAAGATGTGGCCAACTCACCCGTTCATGGCTGATCTCCTTCTATCGTTGGTCATTGTTATCGTCGTAAAAGAAATCTGGAAGCGCGAGTTCTCGCGTTAGCAAGTACTCCACCCTCATTTTCAATCAGGAATGCATCAGCCGGTAACTGTTATGCTATTTCCTTTCCAAGGAGATTTTTTTGGCAGACAAGTTCGTCGTAGGTCTCGTTCAGATGTCGGCCACGCCAGATCCCGAGAAAAACCTGCAGCACGCCCTCAACAAAGTTCAGGACGCAGCGAAGAAAGGCGCGCAGATCGTTTGCCTGCCGGAACTTTTCCAGACGCAGTATTTTTGCC
>JBOGLH010000127.1:0-30929 GCA_050746025.1 Terriglobales bacterium
ATTTTGTTCAGATAGGCGAGGGTGATGCCGATAATGAGTGCGGCTTCGACACCTTCGCGCAGGGTAATAATGAATGCTTGCAGCAAGAAGAATTCTCCGATGAACGAAGTTGCAACTGAGTTGCAACTAAGAACCTGTATTAAGAATATCTGCCGCAGCGTGAGGGCGTCAAACTACAGGACAGCCAGAAACTTCTTTGCCGCGTCGAGTTGCGGAAACTCGCGTTCCTCGGCCTGGAACTCAGCCGAGTGCACACAGCGGCGACTGCCGCGCAGCCTCACCGGGTGCTTCAAGTGCAGCATTTCATGGTAAACGATGTACTCGATGGCGCACTCGGGCACCCGCGGGCGGTCGAAGACCCGGCTGATCACAATCGCATTATGCGCCGGATCGTAATGGCCCAGCCGGTTGCGGGCCTGTTCCGAGCTCCACATCATCTGCGGTCGCGCCAAAAGTCCATGAAAAAATTCGACGTTCAGCTTGTCAAAAATTTCTTCCAAGTCAAAGACCCGTCCGCGTGCCGGACCGATCCGCTTTCTGCCACGAATCTGCCGCACCAGGTGCGCCTTTCGTGACATGTGCTGCGATGAAACGTAGCGGCGATACCGCGAAGCGTGTTCACGGTCCACCGGTTTGCGAAACATTTTTGCCAGCAGGATATGGGCAATTGCCCGCAGCACATATTCAGGTGCGCCCTCGAGCAAATCTGAGACGCGCACCAGCAGTTTTCCTTCTCGCAGCCGGATTGTGCTGTTGACATTGGCGAAGCTGAAGAATTCCGCGCGCAGGTCGGGGACCTCGGAACGAGGGCGCAGTTCACGATAGGTTTGCTGAAAAAGTTCTGTGAGGCCGTCGCGCATTGTTCATCAGACTAGCACGAGCCTCAATCGGTGCGGGACGCATTCTCCTTATGACCTTGCTTCTTCTTGTTCTTGAATGTTTCTTCCTGTTCAGCCAGCAGATCGCGATGATCTTTAGCCCCCTCATCCACTCCATCAATGGCGCTGCCGATCAGGAATTCGTCATCCCGGGCTTCCTGTGAGTTGGAGAGCGATGCCCTGAAAGCGCGAAGCTTCGCTCCAAATTCGGTATCGGCCTCAATCACTGGCTTTAGCGCTTTACGTAAGTCCGATCCGCGGTCAGCGAAGGTGTCCACGTTGGTGTTCAACTCGTCATACACATCCAGAAAATCCTGAAGCGCATCGCGAGTTTGCTTTTCGCGATCGGTCGCCTTGGTGTCGGAATGGGCCTTCTGAATGTTTTCCAGACGTGCCCGTGCGAACTCCACATAAAGTTTCAGGCGAACTTCTGGAAGCTGGGCTGAGTCACGGATCTTGTCGATCTCACCTTCAGTCAATGGATCGCGATGATGCGCCTGCCCGAACGTGGCCATAGCGATGGTGAGCGAAAAAATAAATGGAAGCAATCGTCTAATCATTGCTCTTGGATCCGAACATTTTATTGAGTATTTCCGTGCGGTAGTCTTCAAGTTTATCCACTGCCGCCTGCACCAACGGCTGATCGTCCACATCGACATTTAACTTCAAGTCACGCAAATGCAACGCGACCTGGCGCAACTTGATCTCCGTGTGTTTCAGCCGCTTTCCCGATTGGATCGCCGCGGAATGTCCCTTGTCCGCATATTTCACGATTTGCTGCAGCGAGTCCCGGCCTTCGTCAGTTTTGTTTGCGTTATAAGCCGCAATTACTAACTTCACTTCGCGCTCCGCAACCTCCATGCACAGGTTAGCCTGTTGTCCGGCAGACGATGTGTCCGCCCTCGCCATTAATTGTGGGAGCGTCTCCTCCTGCTTAGCGAAACACAACAGGCCTACCCAAAGCACGAAAATCGGAATGGTCAAAAGCTTCATCTGATCGGAATCACTTTTTGGGCTCGATCGCAATTAGGCGGTGCTTGGCCTGCCACTCCTGATCGGGATATTTACCTCCAGCCACTTCCAAAAATTGATGATAATACTTGGCCGCATGTTTCGCGTCCCGCAGGTGGTCATAGGCCGTCGCCCGCAAAAAATAACTCATGGGATTTTCCGGAAGATATTTCCCGCGCAGGTCAGCCGCTTTGATGGCCAGCGGATAGTTCTTGTTCTCATTGGCCGCAACCGCAAGCTCGCCGTAAATTTCTCCCGAACCGGGCCTGAGTTCGGCCCCTTTGATTAACTCTTGCTCAGCTTCTGGGAACTTCTTCTGTTTCATGAGGACGCGGCCGAGCCCGGCGTGCAGGTCGGCGTCATTGGGAGTCTCGCTGATCAGCGCCGAATATATTTGACCCGCCTGATCATACTTTTTCAGGTCGGCATCCAGGTCGGCCAAATCGCGCCGTGCTTTGCGATCAGATGGATCGAGTTTTAACCCGGCCTCCATTTCCCCGGCGGCGTCTTCGTTTTTTCCGGCGATGGCAAGCATGCGGCCAAGCTGAAAATGCGCCCCCGCATCGTTGGGATGAAGCCCGACCAATTGTTTTAGGACTGCCTGTGCATCATCGAACCGCTTCGCACGCATGTATAAATTGCTGAGGCCGATCAGCGCGTCAGATGAATCGGGAGCAATGCTAAGCGCCTGCTGATATTCCTTTTCGGCCTCCCCGGCTTTCTGTTGCTTTTCAAGCAGAGCCCCTGCGTCCAGATGCGGCTCAGGATTTTTCGGATCCAGCTTCGCCGCCTGCTGAAACGCGGCGATCGCTTCGTCCGGCTTGGAAGATCCGAGCACACGTCCCAGCGCCAGCCACGCGCGCATGTGCCCCTGTGTGACGTTCGACGCAGGGTTCAACCTGGTTGCCGCGCGCAAATATTGTTCTGCTTGCGCATCTCCTGCCTCGGCTAGCGCCAGTCCCAGATTCAGGTTCGACTCGAAAACATCCGGCTTCGCACTCACCGATTTCCGATACGCCGCAATCGACTCGTCCCGCTTGCCCAGCCGGTGATAAGCAAAACCCAGGTCGTACCACGCAGCGTAATTATCCGAGTGTACTTCGATGTATTTCTTGAGCAGCGCCTCCGCGCTCGCATACTCCTGCTTATCGAGATCGCCCTCGGCCTCGGCCAGCATAGCCGCCGCGGGGTCTTGCTGTTCCATCTTGTGATGGCGGACAGTCTTGCCTGTGCTCTGCGCGATAACGGCAGATGAGAAAGCGAGTACAAATGCAAATAAAAAAACGAACGCGCGCTTGAGTCCGGCTGACCTACTTGTGCCCATTCGAACGCGAAGCCTCGGTACCGTTCAGCATTTGCGCTAAAAACTGCCCCGTATACGAATTCTTAAGCCCGGCAATTTCCTCAGGAGTTCCTTCTCCGACCACGCGTCCGCCGCGTTCGCCACCTTCCGGCCCCAGATCGATCACCCAGTCGGCGGTCTTAATCACCTCAAGATTGTGTTCGATCAGAAGAATTGAACCCCCTGCTTCAATCAGACGCCGGAAAGCCGAGAGAAGTTTACTGATGTCGTCAAAATGCAATCCGGTCGTTGGCTCGTCGAAAATATAAAGCGTTCGTTGCTTAAATTCCGGCCTCCGTCTTGCGGCCGTAGCCGGCTGCAAGTGCGCCGCCAGTTTGACGCGCTGGGCCTCACCGCCAGAGAGCGTCGTCGCCGACTGCCCCAATCGCAAGTATCCCAAGCCAACTTCATCCAGCATTCGCAACTTGTCCGCCACCTTGGGAGCATTTGCAAAGTGGTGCATGGCCTCTCGCACCGTCATGTCGAGCACTTCGTGAATATTTTTCCCGCGATATCGGACCTCAAGCACCTCAGGCTTAAATCGTTTGCCTTTGCACTCTTCGCAAATTAGTTCTACGTCTGCGAGAAATTGCATTTCGACCACGACCGTCCCATCGCCCTGGCAGGTTTCGCAGCGCCCTCCCGGAACATTGAACGAAAAATGCCCAGCCGAATATCCTCGTTTGTGCGCCTCAGGCGTGCCCGCAAACAAATCGCGGATGCCGTCGAACGCCTTGATATACGTAACCGGATTCGACCGCGGAGTGCGTCCGATCGGCGATTGGTCAACGAGAATTACATCATCGATGTATTCATCCCCAGTGATCTCTTCGAGAAAGGGAAACGTCAGCGGCGTTCCGTTGGCCTGGTTCTTCAGCCCCTTGAGCGCCTGATACAGAACGTCGTGCAACAGTGTTGATTTCCCTGAACCAGAGACGCCCGTGATCGCCACCAGCATTCCCAATGGAACGCTGATATCCACGCCTTTTAAATTGTGAGCGTGCGCGCCCCGAATCGTGATCTTCGGTCTCCCCGGTTTGCGACGATTGGGTGGAGTTTGAATTCGAAGCTCGTTCGAAAGATAACGCCCGGTAAGTGACCCCGGCGTACGCATGATCTGATCATAGGTGCCGGTCGCGATAATCTTTCCACCGTGTTCACCCGCTCCAGGCCCCAGATCCAGAATGCGGTCGCTGGCCCGCATAACCTCACGGTCGTGTTCCACCACCAGCACGGTATTACCCAGATCGCGCAGGCCATGAAGAATATGAATCAACCGCTGCGTGTCACGACTGTGTAATCCGATGGATGGCTCATCCAGAACGTAAAGGGTTCCCACCAACCTCGAACCGAGCGAAGTCGCAAGCTGAATTCTCTGCGCCTCGCCTCCGGAGAGCGTAGAAGTCAGCCGGTCAAGCATCAGATATTCCAAGCCGACGTCCATCAGAAATTGCAGCCGGGTGCGGATCTCCTCCAGCAACCGTTCCGCGATGTCCGCTTCCTCTCGCGTTAATTTCACGTGTGCGAAAAATTGTGACGCTTTCTCCACCGTCATCGCACAAACTTCGCAGATGTTCTTGCCCTCGACTTTGACCTGCCGCGCTTCCAACCGCAGCCGCGCGCCCGTACATTCTGAGCAAACTGTGTATCCGCGATACCGGCTCAGGAACACGCGCACGTGCAATTTGTACTTCTTGCGTTCCAGGTATTCGAAGAATCCTCTAACTCCGGGAAATTTCTTGTGACCATCGATGACTGCCTGCTGCTGCTCCGGCCCCAGCTCCGACCACGGAACATCGAGCGGAATGCCCGCTGTGCGTGCGAAGCGCTTCATCTCGGTGGCATAGGGCCGGTACTTGGGCTTGGTCCAGGGATCAATCGGTCCTTCGTCGAGCGACTTTGATCTATCCGGAATGACCAGGTTCAGGTCGAAATCGATGGTGTTTCCGAACCCCTGGCAGCGTGGGCACGCGCCGAAGGGATTATTGAAAGAAAACAATCTTGGGTCCGGCTCCGCATACCGCGTGCCGCACTGCTTGCATTCAAACCGCTGTGAAAAGCGGAGTTGGTGAACCTGATCGCCGCCTGCCGGAGTTTGAAAAACTACTTCGCCGCTTTCTCGAAAGCTGATCTCGGTCGCGTCTACAATCCGAGCCCTGCCGCCACTTGAAACCACAAGCCGGTCAACAAGTATGAACACCGGCTCGGCAAAATTTACGTTTAGCAGAGACTCAGGAGTGGAAAACTCGAACACTTCTCCATGTTGAAACAGACGGTTGAACCCGCGTTGGCGGAGTTCAAACAAACGAGTCTTAACTGCGTCAGCCAAGCCGACGGCGGCAGACTTCTTCTTTTTTGCCTTAATCGGCGGTGCGCTCACATCGGGCGATGCAGCCTGCAGTGGAAATAAAACATTCAACCGCGTGCCTTCCGGTAAAGCCAGCACCCGCTCAGCTACTTCATCGACGGTGTCTTTCTTAACCTCGGCCCCGCACTGAATGCAGTAAGTTCTTCCCACGCGCGCAAATAGTAATCGCAAGTAGTCGTAAATCTCGGTGGCCGTTCCTACCGTCGAGCGGGGGCTGCGAGTCGTGTTCTTTTGACGGATGGCCACCGCTGGGGCAATGCCCTCGATGTGGTCCGCGTCTGGCTTTTCAATACGCTCCAGGAATTGCCGTGCGTAAGCAGACAGCGATTCGACGTACCGTCTTTGTCCCTCGGCATAAATTGTGTCAAAGGCGAGCGAGGATTTCCCCGATCCCGAAACCCCGGTCACCACCGTGAAGGCATTGTGCGGAATCTCGAAATCAATATCCTTCAGGTTGTGAGTGCGTGCCCCACGCACCACAATGCTGTCATTGGAAATCTCAGGCATCAATTCAGGTGTCTCACAGTATGATTCATGCCGAAGCGCACTAACGGCTTCGGAGAGAATTGCTGAATCTTCTATTGTAATTGAGGCAGGATAGGCCGTTCCGGGACCGGGCAGCCAGGAGAATGCTTAAATCAAGCGACTACCTGCACCTCGCTAGGCCTGGCTGCGGCAGACTTCCACTTGGCAAAGTCGCGATTCAACATAACTTCCAGCTCCTCGACTTCAGGACGGAAGAGTTCATAGAGTTTACGGGTTCGATCTGGCGACAGAGATTCAAAGCGCGACCCGCTGCGCAAGAAAAACTTCAGAAAATATTGGCGCTTGGCCGCAGCCAGCAGTCGATCCAACCGTACTGCCTTGAACCAGTCGGCCATTCCAGTCGCCGCCCGGGTCAAAAAATAATTGCGCGGATGCGTCAATCCCGCTGACGCATTAATAAACCGGAGTTGCGACTCAGTCAGCGAAAGTCGATCAATGCCGAGAAAATCTGTAAGCGTGTTTATATAAGCCTGAGGGTTGCGTGTCAGATCTTCGTAAACCATTACCAGCACCTGCTTTTCGCCCAGCGCATCAAACCACGCCTTCAAATGAGTCGCATATCTGCCTGACTCGAAAAGTTCGGGGTCCTTCAGCATGGCCTGTTCGAAAGTCCAGGGGAACATTCCATACGCACGCTTTAATCGGTAAAGCGACAACACGCGATCAACCGGATTGCGAAAAACGCACACTACCTTAGCGTCGGGAATCAACTTGGCTATTTGTTCACGGGCGTGGGCGGAAGCGAAATAGGTGGGCGCAACTTCACCCATTGGCCGATGGTCATCAGGAGCTGGGAAGTGGGATAAATACCAGTCAAGTCCCCGACGAAAATGGCGATCGAAGAATCGCGTTTCCTTGGTAGGCGAAGGTAGAAGCGTGCTCGGTCCCAAGACTTCATGCAGCCACGAAGTCCCGGTGCGTGGTGGGCCAAGGATGAAAAACGAGGGAAGCCTTTTGCTCTGGCCTGCACTGCCGCCGCGCTGAGCGCGCAAGCTGGTGAACACCCGAAGTCACCCCTGGAATAAAAATTTGGGCAAAACGCCTCACAGCCGCCCCAAGCCTTCGATGAGTGTCATTGGCCAGAGGTTTTTCTTCTGAGTGCGGTTTTTATTTTTAACCGGCTAAATACAACAATGCAAAGATGTATATCCAAAGGATGCCCATAAAATGCCAGTACCAGGCGGCTACTTCGATCACGATCCGGCGATGCTCAATGCTGGGTCGGATCAGTGAAATTAGCCCCGCATAAGATAAAACCGCGAGACCGCCGGCCAAGTGAATCGCATGTGCCCCGGTCAGTATGAAAAAAAAGGGGCTGGGTACGCCAGAGAACATATGGAATCCGCCCTGCTGCAACGCTCGCCACGCCGCCCACTGACCAAACAGGAAGAGCATCCCTAGAGCGATCGTGACACTCAGCCACGGAATTCCAAACTCCCGGTCGAGAGCGATACCCGGAATCGAGCGAACCGGGGCTAAGACCATTTCTCGTGCCACTGATCGTCTAGACATTTCGATAGTGACGCTGCTGGTCAGTAAGATTAATGTGTTCAGCATCAGCAGGCTGAGCGGAAGCTCTATAGGAATCCATTGATGAATGTAGTTTCCGCTGTGCGCGTCCAGCATCCCTGCTCCATGCCGCATGAGCATGAATATGACGGTCAGGGTGACGAAGAGCACGGAAACTGAACTTAGGGCCAGCAGCAATGCCAGCCGTGCCCGATGCAGCCGCCGGCGGTAGTTGAATGAGCCATCGCCCGGGCCGTTATCTCCGCCGCCGCCGCGCGCCGGAGGATGCACTCCCCCGCCGCCACGGCGGCGTTCGGACTCTTCAATCGGAACTGGCGGGGAAATGACCGGCATACTTCAACTTCGGACTGGGCTATTTCTTTCCTGACTTTCGGAATGTGCGCACGTATTTGATCACTTGAGTGATTTCTTCATCGCTCAACTGATCGGCAAATGCCGGCATGTTGGTCTGGCCATCGTGTACGATCTTGTGCAATTCGGCGTTCGTACGTTTCTGGACATCCGGAGAATGAAGGTTCGCTGCCTGTAATTGTTTTCCCAGCGGAGTGTTGCCGGTTCCATCCGCCCCATGACAAAGCACGCATTTGGATTTGAAAGTAGTCTCTCCTGGACTCTCTGCACTCCAGGCAAGGTTTGAAACCGAGAACAGCATTGCACCACTGAAAACCAGCGCCGTTAGCGACCGTAGACTTGGGACACGTTTCACCGTTCCTCCGTGGATCTATTGCAGGACTCCGCCTGCGGGATGTCAGTTCTATCCTAAAGCGTCTTAGATAATACTTCAGGCGTTTAGGTTTCGGCAGGTCGGATAGAATTCCTCATCTATGGCGCGTAAGGCTCCTGCCGCCGGACACGGCAACAAGTCGAATCCCGTGAAGAAGAACCTCTGCTTTGCCTGTGGCAAGGACAACTCGCATGGCATGCATTTGAAATTCTCTCTGGATCGAGAGCGCAATCATTTCGTCTCTCACTTTCGTTTGAGCAAACGATACACGGGGCCACCCGGCCATTGCCACGGCGGGATCATCGCCACCATTCTTGACGATGCCATGAGCAAACTCAGCAAACTTCGTGACGTCATCGCTGCCACTTCGCGCATGACCGTCGAATATCGCCGGCCCGTGCCTCTGAATAAAAGATTGAAAGTTGAATCACGAGAGATCAGCAAGCGCGGACGGCGGCTCACGCGTGTCGCCGAAATTGTCGATGAGAAGGGAACCGTCCTCGCCCGCAGCCGTGGTGTCTTCGTAATCATCGATCCAATACGCGTTTTCAAAAACCGGGCGTAAGTCAAAAGTCTTTAACCGCAGAGAACGCCGAGGAACACAAGAGAACGTTGAGAGAACCCATGGTGGCAACAATCTAAAAAGTGATTGAACATTCCATTCCTCCCCATGATCCGCTTTTCTCTGCGTTCTCTGCGGTCAAGAGCTTTTGACTTAGGATCGCAATCCCTTGTAATCATGGTCCGCAAGGTGCAGAATGCCACCGAAAACACATGACCGATAAATCCGAATCGCGCCCCTTGGCAAAGTTCGCCCCAGCGCTGCTTCTGCTGACCATCAGCTTCATCATCAACTACGTCGATCGCGGAAACATTTCAGTCGCCGGTCCCCTGATCAAGCGCGATTTCCATCTCTCCGATTCGGAACTTGGAGTTCTCTTCTCAGCGTTTTTCTTTACCTATACAGCCATGCAGTTTTTGATCGGCTGGCTGGTTGACCGCTTCGACGCGAACTGGATTCTAGCCAGCGGGTTTCTGCTCTGGTCACTGGCCACGGCGACCACCGGAATCGTACGAGGCTTCGCCCTCCTGTTGGTCATTCGCTTCATTCTCGGCATCGGCGAGTCCGTGGCTTTGCCGTGCGGTTCAAAAATTCTGGCCGAGAATTTACCTGAACACTATCGCGGCTTCGCCAGCGGTTGCCTGATGTCCGGCTTGAAGTGGGGAAATGTGATTGGCACAATCGGCGCGGGATTTCTGATGGCTGACTTTGGCTGGCGTCCAGTGTTCATTGCCGTCGGAGTCATTAGCTTGCTATGGCTACCCGTCTGGGTAAAGTGGATGCCTCGTTGTGAGCGCCCATCGCTTGCGACGATGAAACTTGGGCCCGGCTTTTGGGACATTCTCAGCCAGCGTTCTTTTTGGGGAACCAGCGCCGGGCACTTTGCCACCAATTACCTCTTCTATTTCCTGCTCACCTGGCTGCCCACTTATTTAGTGCTTGAACGACATCTGTCGATCAAGAGTATGGCCTTGGTTGCCGGCTTGTGTTACGGAGTCGACGCACTTTCAGCAATCAGCACTGGTTGGCTACAGGATTTCGCGATTCTTCGGGGCTACACGCCAACCCTAGTACGAAAGTCGGCGATGGTCATTGGATTCTCCATGGCCGCGATTGGTCTGCTCGGATGCGCGCTGGCTGCAAATTCATACATTCCCTGGTTGCTCGCCGCCGGCTTTGGATGTGGAATGACCGGTCCAGGCCTCTACACCTTTCCGCAAACTCTGGCTGGATCCGCCGCGGTAGGGAAGTGGTATGGCTGGCAGAACGGCTTCGCAAACTTTGCCGGAATCACCGGCCCCGCGCTCACCGGATTCGTTCTGCAACACACTGGCAAGTTTTTCGCGCCATTCGCCATTACCGCTGTTATTTGCGTGGCCGGATCATTGGCATGGTTGCTTCTGGTCGGTCGCGTCGAGCAGGTGAACTGGGAGGAAAGGAAACTTGCCGCATTTACGACGTCGAATGTGAATGTCTAGATCCAGCACCGCGAATTTCCGGTTTTAAGATTGTTGAGTGCGGAGGCTTATTGCCGGGAGGCTGAAGCGCCCGATGCCAGATCCTTTAGCACATTCAGAAATGCCGCTGTGGCTGCTTCATCCGATAACGCCTCAAGCGGAATAGTCGCCGCCAAATTAGGAGAGTCTGGACGAAAGCGCACCGTCAGCAGGCTGTGCCCGCGAGAGGTCATGAGGGTATTGACCACGGGCGTCAACTCGTGGGTCCATTCGGTACGGGTGGTGAGCACCACCGGACCCGGCCGCGAAATGGTCCAATTCCGCTCAGGATTCGAAATCTCTTTAGGCCGCTGCGTGAGCCAGCGATGGCGTGAAATTTCTAAATGAAAAGTGGGTGAGTAATCGAGATCAGCTTCAAAAGTCAGCGTCTCTTTTTGCCGCCGCCACAGGCAAATCGCCCACTGGATGGGTATAGGTCGCGGAATCAGCTTTATCGTAATCCTTGCGTTTTCAAACCAATGCGTGGCAAAGCTGAAGTGGGCCTGTAAGCTGCTGGCGCTCAACCATCGGGTCTCCACCACTCGGCCTCGGGCTGCGCACGCAGCTTCTACCCAATGGAGAACCACCGTTCCTCGGCGCCGGTTGTAGCGGGAGAACAGGAAATACCAGGCGGCGACGATAGCGGTCGCGGCAACCACCGCTTCTATGGCGATGCGTAGCACCACAAACCCCTCAGATGCGAATGTTACGTCTTGAGGTAGTAAGCGGGCAAGGCCTTCATCGTAGTTTTTTTAAATTTTTCTGCTCTCGTGTAAGTATCCGCCTTTCATAGCTTTCCGAATAGAAGCTCGTCGTCGATCTAAAATAGCAACGTGCGATTCACGGTCCGCGACTACCATCCCGACGATTTCAACACCCTGTGGGCGATCGATCAGTCGTGTTTTCATCCCGAGATCGCTTATAGTCGCTACGAGTTGCAGGTTTACTTGCGCCGCCCGCGTGCTTTTACCTTGGTTGCAGATCTCGATGGTCAAGGGCTGCAATCGTTGAATGATCGGCCAGCCAGGGATGACCGATCCAGTCAGTCTTCGATTCTCGCCTTCGTCGTCGCTGAGAGCAGCCGTCGCGGCCTGGGACACATCATCACCATCGACGTTCGTCCTGCCATTCGGCGTCAGCATATCGGTTCAGCTTTGCTCGATGCCGCCGAGAACCGGTTGCGTGCTGCGAATTGCCACGCCGTTCGTCTGGAGACTGCGGTCGACAATGCTTCTGCCATATCCTTCTACAAACGCCACGGATACGACGTCATCAAAGTCATTCCGCATTATTATTCCAACGGAGTGGATGCGTTGCTGCTCGAGAAAAATTTGCTTTCGATAGAATCGTCCAGCTAAGTTTCCTAAATGAAAATTGCCATCCAGGGAGAACCGGGGTCCTTCAGCCACGAAGCCGCACGGCGCATGGTGAAGGGTTGCACCATCGTTCCGTGCGCACGTTCGGTTGAGGTTTTCGATCTGATCGATTCGGGCAAGGTTCCCATCGCGATCATCCCTATTGAGAACTCACTCGCGGGATCTGTGACCGAGCACCTTGATCTTCTGCTCGCCCGCGATGTTTTCATTCAGCGAGATTTTCATTTGCGCATCATTCACAACCTCATCGCCGCTCGCGGCGTAAAAAAGGCGGACCTCCGGCGCGTCTTCTCCCACCCTGTCGCTCTCGATCAGTGCCGCGATTTCTTCCGCGCCAACCCGAAAATCCAGCCCACCCCTTTTTATGACACCGCAGGCAGCGTGAAACATGTCATCGCGGAAAAATTGCTCGACGCGGCCGGCATCGCCAGCCGCCACGCCGCTTCGGTTTATAAGGGACGCATTCTCGCTGAAGGAATTGAAGACGACAAACGGAACTTCACCCGCTTCGTTCTGATTCGTCGCAATCGCCGGGTTCTTCCCGGCGCCAATAAAACTTCTGTCGCCTTCGGACTTAAAAATGTGCCCGGCGCTCTTCACAAAGCCCTCCGCGTCTTCGCCGACCGCGACATCAGCCTGAGCAAGATTGAATCCCGCCCCATCCGCGGACGGCCCTGGGAGTACGTCTTTTATGCCGATTTTCTGCGCGGAGATGACAAGCTGGCACGCGGCGCTCTGCTGCAACTAAAAGCCGTTGCCGACATGGTGAAGGTGCTGGGAATTTATCGCGCCGCGTAGACCCATTACGATTCTCGGCGTTGAGCCCCGTGCCAGACGATGTTGATCGTAATTTTCGAGCCGTGCACTTTATAAAGCACGATGTATGGAGTCTTCCCGATCACCAGCTCCCGAATGTCGGGATCGGCTCCAGCCCGCCCGAGATGCGGATATTTCCGCAGCGCCTGAACGGCAGCCACGATTCTGATTGCCAGCTTTTCTGCCGCAACAGGCTTGTCTTTGGCGGTGTAGTCACGAATTTCCTGTAATCGCCTGCGCGCCACTGGAGACCATACGATCTCTACCGGCACAGCCCCTCGTCGTCATGTTCTTTCCCGCATGCGCAACGAGGTGGCGGCAATTCGCGCTCCGTGCCCCACGATAATAGCCAGGCTTTCATGTCCTCATCCTTTACGTAGTGACCTGACTTGATCTGGCGATCCGCCTGGCGCGTTTCGGCGAGCATTCTTTCCTGGTCAACGACCCATGACTCAACCGCATCCGAAATCAGAAAATTGCAGCTGCGTCCGGAATCTTTGGCTAGCTTCGCCAGACGTCTTTTGGTTTCGGGTTTAAGCCGGACGCTGAGGGTCGCGCTGCGTGTGTTCGCCATGAACACAGCGTAACACACCTAAACAGCTGCGATGGCGAATGAAGTAGCGCAAGCTCCGCTTTCGTGGGATTCGGCGTTCAATGCTCCATTTGCATCATCGAGAATTGATTTGCGGATATTGAAGCTGCTCAGGCTCTGCCCTTTGGCGCGCATTGATTCCCTCAATTGGACAGAAATTTCTCTCGACAACAGGCGCACCAGTATAAGCCTGAGTTGAGCACGTTCGTTCAGGTCAGCCGTCAAACCTTCGTTTTTCCACAAACCTTGCCGCGAGGATTAGAATCCAAGTGATTGATCTGTCGGCAGAAACTTACACCAGCATAGGCGCGTTGCATCTTTTCAAACTGCATCGCATCAAAGTTGAGTAAGACACACTCAACCCGAGAACATCGTTTATAACGCGCTAAATTTTCCCGAACTCCAATTCAGGTTTCGTGAGAAGCGCAGCGGGAGAAATATGCCGCAAGATAAAGATCAAGACAAAGACAAATCATTACCCATACTTCCGGTTCGAGACACCGTGCTTTTTCCTCACGCTGTCCTGCCCCTGACCGTGGGACGCGAGAGCTCAGTTCAACTTATTAACTCACTCGGGGAAGACAAGACGATTGTCGTTGTCGCGCAGCGCGAAGCTCGCGTTGATGCTCCTCAGCCCTCTGATCTATATAGCGTCGGCAGCCTGGCCGTGGTGCACAAAGTCGTAAAAATGCCCAACCAGAGCCTCTTTGTTTTCGCCGAAGGCTTGGAGCGCGTTCGCCTCGTCGAATTCACTCAGCTCACTCCATTCATGAATGCGCGGGTCGAAACAGTTCCTGAGTCGATTCCACCCAAGTCTTCCGAAGTCGAAGCCTTGCAGCGCAATGTGCTCACGCTCTTTCAACAGATTGTTGCCGGTTCGCCCACGCTGTCTGACGAACTTTCAACTGTCGCTATGAACATCGAGGAGCCCAGCCGTTTGGTGGATTTCATCGCCTCCTCGCTGCCCTCGCTTTCAACGCCCGACAAGCAGGACACCCTCGAAACTACCGACGTTCGCATTCGTCTGGAAAAAATTAATCAGCACCTGGCCAAGGAACTTGAAGTCCAGCAACTACGCAACAAGATTCAGTCCGAAGTGCAGGACCGAGTGCAGCAGAGTCAGCGTGAGTACTATCTGCGCGAGCAGATGAAGGCCATCCAGAAAGAATTAGGCGAACAGGATGAAGGTCAGCGTGACACTGAAGATCTGCGCCAGAAAATCGAATCCGCCGGCATGCCGGATGACGTGAAGAAAGAAGCGCTGAAAGAACTCGGGCGCTTGTCACGCATGTCGCCAATGGCCGCCGACTACGGCGTCACCCGAAATTACATTGAGTGGCTGGCAGTTTTACCGTGGGCAAAAACCTCGGGCGGCGAAGTCGATATTCTCAAAGCCAAGGAAATACTCGACACCGATCATTACGACTTGCAGAAAGTAAAAGATCGCATTCTGGATTACCTTTCTGTCCGGCGTCTGAAGCCCACGATGAAAGGGCCGATCCTTTGCTTCGTCGGACCCCCCGGCGTCGGCAAAACTTCGCTGGGCCGCTCCATCGCGCGAGCCCTCGGTCGCAAATTCGTTCGCATCTCGCTCGGCGGCGTTCATGACGAGGCTGAAATTCGCGGCCATCGCCGTACTTATATCGGCGCTCTGCCCGGCCAAATCATTCAAGGCATTCGTCGCGCCGAAACGAAAGATCCGGTTTTCATGCTCGATGAAATCGATAAAGTCGGTCGCGACTTCCGCGGCGATCCCGGCTCCGCTCTGCTCGAGGCTTTAGATCCCGAGCAGAATGCCACCTTCCGCGACAATTATCTCGATGTGCCTTTTGATCTTTCGAAGGTGCTTTTCATCACCACCGCCAACATGCTTGACCCTATCGCTGAGCCGTTGCGCGATCGCATGGAGATCATCGAGTTGCAGGGTTACACCGAGGAAGAAAAAGTCCACATCGCGTTTCAATATCTCGTGCCCCGGCAGATCGAAGAGAACGGTATCGCGGCCGACACCATCGAATTTCCCTCCGACTCGATGAGCTATCTGATCCGGCACTATACTCGCGAAGCTGGCGTCCGCAATCTCGAGCGCAATATCGGTACCATTTGCCGCAAGCAGGCGCGTCGCATTGCCGAAGGCAAAAACCAGAAGCTGGTCGTCACTCCTGAAATCATTCAGGAATTCCTGGGTGGAATCAAAGTGCGCAGCGAAGGAGAAATCGCCGAGCGCACCAAGCGTTCCGGAGTGGTTGTGGGACTTGCCTGGACTCCTTCCGGCGGTGACGTGCTGTTCGTCGAAGCTAACGTAATGAAGGGTAAAGGCGGCTTCACCATGACCGGCCAAATCGGCCAGGTGATGCAGGAATCCATGCAAGCCGCATTAACTTGGGTTCGCTCGAATGCGAAACAACTCGGCATAGAAGAAGGCTTCTTCGCCGATCACGATATTCACATTCACGTGCCTGCAGGTGCGATCCCGAAAGATGGTCCATCGGCTGGTGTAACCATGGCGACCGCACTGGTGTCACTCCTGAAAGACACGCCGGTCCGTCCGTTGACCGCAATGACCGGAGAAATCACGCTGAGCGGGAACGTGCTGCCTGTTGGTGGAATCAAGGAGAAGGTCTTGGCCGCCAAGCGCGCCGGAGTTCACGATGTGATCCTGCCCGCCGAGAACAAAACTAATGTTGAGGAAGACCTCACGCCCGAGCAGCTGGAAAACTTAAACGTGCACTATGTGAAGACCATCAGCGAAGTCCTCGAACTCGCGCTACCGTCGTCCCGCAGAGAAGAACAACACGACGCCGAGGAGCGCGAGAAAGTGCTTGCCGAGCAGTCAGTAACCTAACGGTTATACGCCTCTGCGCGAACGACCGCTTTCTGCCGTTCGGCGAAGATCCCCGCTCGCGACGTCTTCCTCGCGATGGAATAACTGTTGCATCAGACAAAACACCGCGCATTCGGCCGCCATGGCCGAGTGAAAACTTTTGCAGCCTTCGTTTGTCAAATCTTCAATTAGCCTCGTCAAACATTCAGCGTAGGTTTAGTGGCCCCTCCCTGGCCAGCAACCCTGAATTATCCGCTTCACATCGGCCGGCGTGCCGGGAATGAATTCCAAACACAATTACAACCGAAACCTGCGGTAGAATCGTCTAAGTTTGCTGGTAGGTCCCGCCCAATCCTGAAAGTTATGGAGGCAAACTGTGCTCACCGAACTGCTCTCGCGCTGGCCGCTCATTCAGCAGATTAAAACTGGAGCTGACGGAACTGGGGTTGAAGCAATGTCGGAGCGCACACGCAACCTTCTTCCCAAGACTCACGGTGCGGAGGTTGCGCGGTCAATTTGTCCTTATTGCGGCGTGGGCTGCGGGCAGCTCGCATTTCACAAAAATGGCAAACTGATTTCGATCGAAGGCGATCCTGAGTCGCCGATTTCGCGTGGCCGACTTTGCCCCAAAGGCGCGGACACATTTGAGCTGCACACCCACCCTGGGCGGTTGCAGAAAGTGAAATATCGCAGGCCATATTCCACAAAATGGGAAGAGCTGGACCTCGAGACCGCAATGGACATGGTCGGCGACCGACTGTGGAATTCGCGCGAGAGCACGTTCCAGGAAGAGAAGGACGGCGAAACCGTGATGCAGACCAAAGCCGTCGCGCATCTCGGCGGGGCCACACTCGACATCGAAGAAAATTATCTGATCAAAAAACTTTTCGCCGCCGGCCTGGGTATGGTTTGCATCTCCAACCAGGCCCGTATATGACATAGCTCTACGGTGCCCGGTCTGGGCACAAGCTTTGGGCGAGGCGGGGCGACCACTGCGCAACAAGACCTGAGTAACGCAGATGCGATCCTGATTATGGGGTCGTCGATGGCGGAGAACCATCCGGTCGGCTTCCAGTGGGTGATGGAAGCGAGGGAGCGCGGGGCGAAGATTATTCACGTGGACCCGCGATTCACCCGCACCTCAGCTATGGCGGACATCTGGGTGCCGCTGCGCGCCGGCAGCGACATTATTTTTCTGGGCGCAATGGTGAATTACGTTCTCGCGAACAACAAAGAGTTTCGCGAGTACGTAGTGAATTACACGAACGCGGCAACTCTACTGCGCGATGACTTCAAAGACACGGAAGACTTGAACGGCCTGTTCTCCGGATGGAATGAGGAGAAGAAGCGGTATGACCCGGAGAGCTGGCTTTATCGCGGCGCCCCGGTAAAAGGCGGCAAAGGCTCGAAGCCGGGCCATTCGGGCGCGGGCGGCGGTCATGGAAAAGATCGGGGAGGCGAGGCCCAGGAAGCAAACAAATTTGGATCGGACACTTCGCTTGAAAATCCACGATGCGTCTTCCAGGTGCTGAAGCGGCATTTCTCTCGCTACACGCCTGAGATGGTTGAGAGGTATTGCGGAGTTCCGCAAGATGTCTTCTTAAAAGCAGCGGAAACGTTTTCCTCGGCTTCCGGACCAGAGAAGACTGGCGCAATCTGTTACGCAGTCGGCTGGACGCAGCATTCAAAGGGCGTGCAGATCATTCGGACCGCCGCGATTCTGCAACTGCTGCTAGGAAACATTGGGCGACCTGGCGGCGGCATTCTCGCGCTGCGTGGGCATGCATCAATTCAGGGATCTACAGACATACCAACTCTGTACGACATCCTGCCTGGCTATCTGCCCATGCCTTTCTTCGAGGCAGATGTGAACGATCTGAAGAGCTATATCAAGAAGCACAAGGCATCGACCGGACTTTGGTCGAACTTCGACGCTTACTTCATCAGCCTGATGAAGGCCTATTACGGAGCCGCCGCGACCAAAGAGAATGAATGGGGATTTAACTGGCTGCCGCGCGTGACCGGCGACCATTCGCATTTTGGCTACTGGTTAGATATGCAGGACGGAAAGATGGAAGGGCTGTTCGTGATGGGACAGAACCCGGCGGTAGGCGCGTCGAACGGACGATTGGAGCGCAGCGCGTTGGCGAAGCTGAAATGGCTCGTAGTACGAGATATGGTCGAAACGGAGACCGCCTCCTTCTGGAAGGATTCACCCGAGGTGCAGCGCGGCGAATCGGATCCCAAGACGATTGCGACAGAAGTGTTTCTGTTTCCTGCGGCGGGAACGGCTGAGAAAGCGGGCACGTTCACCAACACGCAGCGGCTACTGCAATTCCGTGAAAAGGCCATTGATCCTCCTGGCGATGCCCGCAGCGAAACCTGGTTTATGTACCATTTGGGGCTGCGGATCAAAGCGAAAGCACAGGGCGACACGCGGCCCAGGAACGCCGGCCTCCATGCATTGACATGGGATTACCCGCTGCACGGCGAGCAGCGCGATCCTGATGTGCAAACTGTTCTTAAAGAAATTAACGGGCGCACACTCGAAGATGGAAAACAACTAGAACACATTCAAGATTTGAAGAAGGACGGATCGACGGCTTGTGGAGCGTGGATTTATTGCGGAGTGTATCCGGAAGAAGGTCGCAATCGAGCTTTAGAGAGAAAGCCAAAAGATTTGCTTGGCCACGGATGGGGATTTGCCTGGCCGAACGATTGCCGAATCATTTACAACCGCGCATCAGCGAAGCCGGATGGAACTCCGTGGAGCGAGCGCAAAAAATTGGTTTGGTGGAACGCAGAGAAGAAAGAATGGGGGGGACTGGACAATGCAGACTACAAAAAGGACCTGGCGCCGGACACTCCTGACAATTTGCAGAATGGGAAGGGAGTAGAGGCGCTCGGAGGGGCACGGCCGTTTACGCTCCATCCGGATGGAGTGGGGTGGCTTTTTGTTGCCAGCGGGTTGAAGGATGGGCCGCTGCCCACACACTATGAGCCGCTCGAGTCCCTAATACACAATCCCTTATATGAGCAGCAGGACAATCCCGCGGCACAGAAAAAGCAGCGACCGGACAATCCATACGCGAACTCGCCCGGCGATCCGAGATACCCGTTTGTGCTGACGACCTATCGCCTGACTGAGCAGCACACTGCGGGCGGAATGACGCGAACGCTTTCGCACCTGGCCGAACTCCAACCAGAATTGTTCACGGAAGTTTCTCCCGAGTTAGCGGCGGAAATTGGACTGGAGCACGGGGATTGGGCCACGATTTCTACTCCACGCGCAGAAGTTGAGGCGAGAGTTGCGGTCACTCGCCGCATGCGGCCGGTGTGGATCGATGGCAAGAGAATTCACCAGGTCGGGATTCCATATCATTGGGGATATAAAGGCATGGCGAAAGGCGACATTGTGAATGACCTCCTGGTGGTGAGCGAAGAACCGAATGTGCGCATCATGGAAACTAAGGCGCTGGTATGTAATGTGAGGCCGGGAAAAAGGGATCGGTCGTCACAAGAGCGGATGCAGAGGGAAGCGATATGAGCTATTAAGCACAAGGTCCTTCGACTGCGCAGAACAATGCAAGCTACTTGTTCTGCTTCGCAGGATGACAGTTTTAGTTTGGATGACAAAGATATATGTTCGGTCAGGATGACAGAAAATCAAGTTGGTCAGAATAGCGGGTTGAAATGGCAATAACAGCGTTCCTGACAGATTCGACGTTGTGCATCGGCTGCAAAGCATGCGAAGTCGCGTGTAAGGAATGGAACGACGTCGGCGAAGATGGGCTGAAATGGAGCGGCTATTCCTACGACAATACAGGCGCCGTCGGCGCGCAGACTTGGCGACACGTGAAATTCGTAGAGCAGACGCCGGAGCCGGGATTAGGCGGGAATGCTCCGGAACTGAATTCGTGGTCTTTTTCTTCTGACGTCTGCAAGCACTGTGAGAACGCCGGGTGTCTGGAGGCTTGTCCCACGGGCGCAATCGTGCGCACAGAATTTGGAGGAGTGTTTGTCCAGCCGGACATTTGCAATGGCTGCGGATATTGTGTGGTTTCATGTCCCTTCGGTGTCGTCGAACGAAACCAGGAGGACGGCCGCGCGTTCAAGTGCACGTTCTGTTATGACCGGCAAAAAGTTGGATTGAAGCCGGCGTGCGCGAAGGCTTGTCCTACGGAATCAATTCAGTTCGGGGAAATTGAGGAATTGCGGCAAAACGCAGAGAAGCGAGTCGCGCAATTGGAAGCGCGGGGTATGGAAGATGTTCGGTTCTACGACGCATCGGACACCAGCGTCGGCGGGACCCATGCAATGTTCATCGTGCGAGGCGATCCGCGGCAATATAACTTGCCGCCTAATCCCGAGGTGCCGACGGTGTATTTGAAGAAAGCCTGGCGATCGTCAGCCATCGGCGCTCTCATGCTTTTGGGCGGAGCGCTGGCAGCGTTTATGTCCGACGGAAGTTCAAGAAAGTCGCTACATCGTTAGTCGTTTTATTGGCGAAATACCAGGGAGATTTGGAAGTCGGCGGGCGAGGGCGCCCGCCCCACACAAAAAGAGCAAGAGTATATGAGCGATTCAGCACGCATTACGCCGCGAACTCCGGATGTTTCAAGCGAACGTCGGCTGGTTGAAATTCGACGCGAAGCAGAAACGACCGGCAACGTGGCTGCAAAGGGTGTCCGTCCTGGCGGAGCACCGTTCCCAATGGCCTCGCCCGAAACCGGGTATTACGGTATTCCTTTGCTGAAGCGGCCCCCGTGGACGTGGGAGATCCCACTTTATTTTTTTGTTGGCGGGGCAGCTGGCGCGGCGGCGGTTGTGGGCGCGGTTGCGAGCTATACCCGGGCGGACCGCAAGATTGTTCGCGATGCCCGCTGGATTGCGGCGGCAGGCTCAGTGATCTCTCCCGCATTACTAGTTTCTGATCTGGGACGTCCCAGCCGTTTTCTCAATATGTTGCGCGTCTTCAAGGCCCAGAGCCCGATGTCGGTAGGGGTGTGGACGCTGGTTGGATTTTCCGGCGGCGCTGCGGCTACGGCCTTCGCGCAATTCCTAACCGACCGCTACGGAGATTCCTTCCCGGTGCGCGTGATCGAGCAAGCTGGGCAAGCCGCATCGTTGCTGTTCGGTCTTCCCTTCTCCAACTACACGGGCGTATTGATTGGCGCAACCTCGATTCCAGCGTGGAACGAAAACGCCGGAGATCTCCCCATGCATTTTGGGATGTCGGGGCTCTCGGCAGCGGTCGGCATGCTGGAGTTGATGGGCAATCACAAGAGCCGCGCTCTTAACGCATTGGGATTAGGGGCGGCGCTGTTCGAATGCTGGGAAGGATTCAAAATCGAAGCCCAGGAGAAGGCCGCGTTGGAACCACTAAAACACGGCGGAAGCGGAACATTGACTCGTGCGGGTGGATTGCTTTCTGGGCCTTTACCATCGGCTTTGAGGATTTTGAGTTTGTTGTCAGGAAATCCAAGGTCCTTGCGAAAGGCAGCAGCAGTTTCGGCGATTGCGGGTTCGCTGCTGACGCGAATTGCGTGGATCTATGCGGGTCACGTTTCGGCCAAAGACTGGCAGCTTCCGTTGGGGATCAAGCCCAAATAATAAAACTGGATTTTTTCAAAGCTTTTAACCATTGAGGCGTAGAGAAACTCCCCGCCGAGTTCGCAGACAAACATCCATCGGGCTCGCGAAGGAAGACTCTGGCCGCTGAGTTGTGATCGATCGAAACAAATATAACGAAGCCCCACTCTTCAACAACACGAAGAGTGAGGCTTCGTTTTTCAGCGATTCGCCTGCGTTCGCCGTACTCCCTACTTCTTGCCGAAGGTGAAGGAATCGAACATATCGCCGATGGCCGGGCTGTTGATTGGGGCATACTTGCTGGAACCGCCGTATTTTGGATCGGGGAAGTTGTCGCGGCTCCGGCCGGTAATAGGTTGAACTCTCCAGTTCCGCTCGATGAACTTGAGGATGGAGACGTGGTCGGTGTAGTCGTGTGAAATGTGGCCAGCCTTCGCGTAGGGCGAGACCACGATCATAGGAATACGCGTGCCATCGCCGAAAAAGTCGAGGGGTTGAATGTAACCTGAGTCATAGTAGCCGCCGCCTTCGTCGAAAGTGATAAAGATTGCAGTACTCTGCCAGAGCGTAGGATTGGCGTGAACACCATCCACAATTTTCTTCACGAAACCTTCGAACAAATCAAGTTTTGACGATGCTGGATGACCATCGACCCATCCGCTGGGTTTCACGAAAGCTACAGCCGGCAATGTCCCATTTTTCAGGTCGCGATAAAGGTCGATCGTATCCTTCAAATGGGTGGTGCGGACCGCCGCGTTGGTCATGATCGAGGTTGAGTATTGGAAGAAGTTGCAAATATTGCAGTACTGGTCGCTGTTTTTTCCCACAACTCCGTAGTTCAACTCATACTTGTCTTTGAGATAGGCGTTGAACTGATCGCCATAATATTTCCAGGACACGTTTTTCGCGAGCAGCGCGTCGCCAATATTGCGGAGGTTCGACGGCGGGACCGTGAAAGGGGTGTTGTACACATAATGGTCGGAGTAGGCATTAGTGCCGTCGCCGAAATAGCCGGGGTTATAGTTGTTCAGCAGATAGAAGTGGCTCGGCTGGCAACGAGGATCGACCAGCGTTGGCAACATGCTGAGGTAGTCCAGGACTGAAGCTGCGCCCGGTGCTTGCGGGTTGAAGCAATTCGTGTACGAACCGCCGCCGTAAACCGGGGAGCCAAAGCCACCGCCGCCATAACCATCTTCCGTGTACCAGGTGTTGGTGTCGGGAGCTGCGTTGGGGTTTTCGATTTCATCCACTACCCCGGCGTCCGGAGTTCCTTTCCAGACCAACTGATTGTGAGGCGGCGTTTGCGGGTTACCATGCCCGTCACTGAACCAGATCGCGTCGCCGGTCCCAAGCATGATGTGATTGGCTCCGGTCCCACCCATCACTGCCTGATGAAAGTTATCGCTCATGGCGTAGTTATCAGCCAGAGATTTGAAGTATGGGGCATCTCCCTGGAGAACGTTGTAGAAGCCCATCGAGGTAGAGCCTTCGCCCGTGGTTTTTGCTGATGCGGAATATTCGGTGCTGAAATTTGGAGGCTGCGGCTTTCCATTGCTGCCGGCACCGACGGTAACTTCCACCCAGGGAAAAAGGTCTCCGCGGCAACCACTTGGATTCCATTGAGTGGAATACAAAACGTCACAGTCCAGCTGCTGCCACATCTGATAAAAGCGGTGCACTGGACTGGCGGCGTAGGCGTGATACGAGAACCTGTTGGAAGTGAGTTGAAATGGTCCGGGCGGAAGATTGTTCACGTTCAGGATACGTTGGTCGGGAACGTGAGAGGCCTGACCGGTACCCCCGGTCAGCATGTCTTTGTAGTAGCCGGCGGCCAATCCGTTTTCAGAGGCCTGGGCCTGGCCCAGGGTGCAGACGCCGTTGTCCTTGCACACATTGGAAGGACCACCGGTCAAAGGCGCCGGCAGAACCGGGTAGAGCGATTTATCCATTGGATTAATCTGATACTTGTCCTGGCTGTTATCGACCGCTGAATACTCCAACGCCAGCGCGAAATTGCGGCCGGGAGTTCCATCTTCATTGACGATGCCTTTGGAAAGAAGATTGTCGACAGTTTCTCCCGCTTTGGGCTTGTAGGTGGCAAAGACGTGATCGAAGGTGCGATTTTCTCCGATGATTACAATTACGTGTTTAATCGGGCTAGTAGTATTTCCAGAATTGTCTTGTGCCGCGACAAATGCGGGCGACACCATTTGCAGGATTAACGCGAACACGCCAACCTTCGCGGTGGAGCGGCATTTCCAACCCACAGAATTCTTAAATTGCATACGAAACTCTCCTCCAGAGAGGAGCCGATTATAGGTTTCTGAGTATGACTTGTCGGTTAAACGAAAATTAATTCATGGACAATCGGTTGAAATTTTCGTGGCGACTTTGGGAATGTTCGATTCAGCGCTCAAAAAGCTTTTAAGCGCAGAGCACGCAGAGAAAATCGATCGAGAGCTCAGAGCTTGGTGGTACACGTCCGGGTTGATCCCCCGACCGGCGACATGCGAATGCAACTAGCGCGATTTTGAAGTGTAATAGCCGGTGCGGTGACGAGCTTTGTAGTTGGCTGCTTCGGGAACGCCCGTCAGCTTCACTTCCAGTCTGCGGAAGTCCGACTCGGAAATTCGTTGTGCCGGATAATAAGCGAGAAGATATTGTGTGCGCAATTCATCGCTAATGGCACGAAATGCCTGATCGAGTTGCTGGATGGAAGACGCATAATAATATTTTCCGCCAGTATCTTCGGAGAGCTGAATCAACGCATGCTCTCCCCCGGTGTCGCGGCCGGCGCTGGCTTCGATAGGAACATCAATGATGCTATACACGATGGCTTCGGCCTGCTGGGCGGCGCGAAGCGCTGCCTGATAGTTCATCTGGCTGGCGGTATCACCCCCATCGGTGATCACCACCAGCACCTTTCTGCCCTGCCGAGTCTCAAGCGCCTGCGCTCCGAGAAAAACTGCGTCGTAAAGAGCAGTCGCCGCGCCAGTGTGAACTCGATCCACAGCACGGTCGATGGCCTTTAAATCCGAGGTGAAGGGCAAGTCCTGACTAACGACCTCGCTGAAATCGTAAAGCGACAAGGCATCCACAGGACGGATAATCGCGTGCGCAAAGCGACGGGCCGATCCCAACTCGAGAGGAAGATCTTTGCGGGTACTCAGACTGGTGTCGATATCGAGGACGATGGAGAGCGGCAGCTCTGATTCTTTTCCGAAGATAGAAATTTTTTGCAGCCGCCCGTCTTCGAAGATTTGAAAATTATCCTTTGTCAAACTGCCCACCGGAGAGCCATGCTCGTCGGTGACGGTGACAAAGATGTTCACCAGCTTGACGTCTACTTTGATGTCGCTGATGTCGTCGGCTGCGGTTTTGGCCCATGGCGGTTTGGGAACATTGCCAGAGCTTTGCGCCTGACACACAGATGCGGCCAGCAGCACTAAAAGAGCGAGGAGTTTCATTTGCGGGCTATTGAGTTGGATGCAGAGTTCTTCGATTGGCTGCCTTCGGAGCCGGATCCTCGGCGGTGGAGGGGCGAGGGTCCTTCGGCTTTGCTCAGGGACTTTTGTACGGGCGAGGACTCCCGTACCCCCGTGTTTTTATTCTTATTCAATTCTTGGTTTTTGTTTGAATCGATCAGAGGCGGGAATGGTTCGCCGTCGGACCAAACCGCGCCGTCTTCGAAATGCTCTTTTTTCCAGATGGGAACGGTGCGCTTGAGAGTATCGATAAGCCAGCGGCAAGCGTCGAATGCTGCGGCGCGATGCGCAGAAGCGACGATAATCAGGACACTGGTTTCACCGATCTCGATCCTGCCGAGGCGATGGATAATCAGCGCATCACGAACCTGGAACTGATCGAGAACGCGGGCGATCAGCGATTCCATTTCCTTGACAGCCATTTCTTCGTAAGCTTCGTAATCCAGAAATAGCGTGCGACGGCCACGAGAGTTATTGCGCACGATTCCTTCGAATAGGATTGCGGCGCCGTCATCCGGACGCTTCATAGTTGCGAGCGCGCCAGCGGTGTCGATGATTTCACCGGTGATGAAGGCCCGCGCACCAGTTTCTCTGGAGTGATCGGGACGGTGGGTTTCACCTGTGCCGCCGCTCACGGGCGGAAGCAGGGCAATTTCGTCTCCGGGCTTAAGCTTCATTTCGGGCCGCGCATACTCCTGGTTCACCGAAATCGCAATCGAGCTGAAGATGGCCTGGTTTGCCGACAGACGCTCCTGGTAGTGACTCAGCACATCGGCTGCGCAGGCATGGTCGGGCAGCGAAAGCAGGTCGGAGCTGCGTCCCGCGAGATCTTTTAATATGCCGAAAAGTAAAACACGAACCTGCATACAAGGAAAAGATACACCTAAGAGGGGGATTCTCTGAGCACTGCGAACATGAGCCTTCTTTGTGGAGCGCCAGCCATCAGCTCTCAGCCCTCAGAAAAAAGGCCAGTCGTTTTGACGGCTGGCCTGTAAAGCATGCCTGTAAACACCCATGCTTAGTGATTTTTAGGAGGTTCTTTGTCTTTCTCCTTGGGAGGTGGCGCCGGATGATTTTCTCGCGGCGGCGGCGCTGGACGAGACTCGCGCTGCGGCGGCGGCTCAGCGTGACGGCTCTCACGTTGCGGCGGAGGCGCCGGACGTGACTCACGTTGCGGCGGAGGCTCGGCGGGCCGCGCCTGGCGAGGCGGCGCATTGCGTTCCATGTCCGGACGAGATTGCGGCGGAGCTTGCTGCCGGGTTTCTGGCGGACGTGCCGGCTGTTCCGGTCTCGTCTGCGGAGTTTCCGGCGGGCGAGAAGGCTGTTGCGGTCTCATCTGCGGAGCTTCCTGTGGACGGTTATTTTCGGGTCGCGCTTGCGCTGGTTCTTGGGGGCGATTGTTCTCCGGCCGCGTTCCCGGATACTGGCGAGGCTGCTGCTCCGCCGGAGCGGCAGATGGCGGACGGGGAACATTGTGATTGTTGGGCGCAGGAACGTTGCGATTCTCCGGTCCGCCTGGACGACCGTTGTCCCCAGGAGCGTTGCGCGTCTCCGGAGGAGCAGGCCGATTATCAGGTGCGCCGGGCCGAGGAGCATTGTCATTAGGACGACCTGGTGCATTACTCGGGCCGCCGTTATTCGGACTGGCATTGTTCGGACCACCAGGCCGCGGCACATTCCGGTTTTCTGGAGTGCCGGGGCGTGGGTTGTTCGGTTGACCCGGACGATTCTCCGGACCATTCGGCTGTCCCGGTCGAGGCGCTGCACCGCGATTCTCAGGAGCGTTCGGTTGCCCCGGACGATTGGCTTGTCCGTTCGGTTGACCCGGACGATTCTCTGCACCATTCGGCTGGCCTGGATGATTGCCTTGTCCGTTCCGCTGGCCTGGACGGGCACCTGGTCCAGTCGGATTCGGGCCACCACGCGCTCCGCGTTGCAGGGTTTGAACCTTAGCGGGTGGAGCAGCGTGCACTGTTCTTACCGGGGGCGGCGCTGGACGACGTGCGCCACCGGGGCCACCATTAGGACGATTCGCCGGCCGATTATAAGCAACTGGCTGACGGGTCGCGACCACCGGACGGCTCATCGCCTGCTGCGGCGGCTGGTACTTAACTGGGTGAGCCGTTCCCGCGTAACTCTGGCGGCTGGGTTGAACGCGACTGACCTCGGCAGGCATCACTCTGGCATTGGCGAGCTTTCGGGCATCCACATGTTGAATATTGCGGTTGACCGGACGCGCGTTCACAAAAGTGTCATGGTTCACAACCGTGACGCTGTTGTTCACGCGTCGGTTCACGTACGTGACATTCGTGACGTGATTGACGGTGTAATTGTTGTACACCTTCGTGACCTGTACCACGCTTACGCGAGTATTGGTCACGTTTACGTTTTGAACATAGCCGGGGCTGGTGGGATACCACGGAACATAAACTTCCCGCGGTCCAAGCGGGAACCATCCTACAGGCGCAGCTCCAACGCCAATCCCGACACTGAATCCTCCGCCACCGATGAACGCGACCAGAGCAGGGGCATAGACCGGAGCCACCGCAACTGGCCCGGGCACCCAGCACCAACTGTTTCGCGCATATGCCCAACGGCCATAGTGGAAGGGCGCAAAACCCCAGGGTTCATCTTCAACCCAAGTCCATCCCCAGGGAGAAACATAGGCCCAATGACCGTAACGATAAGGCGCCCAATCACCGGGCACTCCGCTCGGTTGCCAAACATTTCCGTATTCCGGATCGTTGCGCCAACTACCGTAGTCATCGAGATCCTCGTAGCCGGTCATATCTTCGGAGACGTACTCGCGACTACGAGCTCGGTCTTCGCGCTCATCTCGAGACTGCGCCCACCTGCCGAAATCATCGGGCGATTGAATATCCGAGACGTCGTAGCTCAATTGGTCGGTGCCTGAAAATGTGCCTTCCTGTCCTTCATCTAAACGATAAGAATTTCCCGAGCCGGTAATTTCAGCCTCGCCGCGAAAAACCGTGGCAATAGTCTGATCGCCGTTCTCATTGGTATCGACGCGAAATGTGCCGGCGCGACTTACGTTGAACGCAAGGTTAGGGGTGTCGACTTCGAAGCCGTCCTCGCGGTCAAAACGGCGAACTCTAAAATAGAGCGAGCCAAGTGACAGCCGGAGCTGGGTGACATTGTTGCCGAGATCAAGAAAAGTCACGCTGGTCTCAGGTCCCAGACGAATAGATGTCGCGCCGATTTGAATCTCGGCGCGCGAGTCTTTATCAACCCACAAATTGTCACCAACCGTCAGCGGGCGATTGCGCACGGCATCTAGCCAGTCACCCTCGCCAGCGGGCTGAAAAGAGACTGAGCCATCAATATCACTGATTCGCCCGGCGCGAGTTGGCGGATCCTGATCGCCCTGCTGATACTGCGGCTGATCGGGCGGGTAATTCTGGTCCTGCGCTTGATCGGGAGGATAATTCTGATCTTGCGCGAGCGCCCGTGGCGTAATTTGGCAAAGCAACAGAATTGCCGTCGCAAATACTGCAAGGGAAAATCCTGCGCGTTTATTCATGATGTTTCCTTAGCCGCAGCTCTTCCGAGAGCCGCTTTAAATTTCAAACGTGTCATGGTGATTAAACACATTCCGTAAGCACAAGTTCTATACGGTCGTGCAGGTAAACAGGCAAGCAGAACAGGGTACAGACAAGTATATGAGAACGAGAGGGTTATACGCACGTTAGATGATCGCTGCACTTTCTAAGAAAGGCGCCGGGGTCTAAATTTCCGGTATAACTCGAGGCTGGCAAGACAAAAGGCGCCGAAACAAAACATTGGATCAAACTATCTAACCAGGCGCTAGCCGCTAACCAGAAGACCCGGAAAACAATCGGGAACTCGTCGACGACCCAAGTGCAAGACTATCTTGTTTGCGAAACCAGCGTGACGTTTAGTTCAGCTCGCTCTCAAGCGCAAAAGAGGACGGGCAGCCCGCAAAACTTTGTGCCACAGAGTAAGTTGTTCGTTACTGATGGTTTTGGACGGAGCCTCGATTTTCGGCTCGTCCTCTTGAAAGCCGTGGCTCTCCATGATTTGTTCAACACTTCGAATCGTGCAAGAAAGCCAGCCTGCGCCTGAATTCGTCATCAGGTATTCACCCTTTCGGACAGTTTGGCCACACCGCGAAAGAAACTTCAGTAAAGGTTACGCAATTTTTCACCGCGCGAAAATGGCACCGTGGTAATTAAAGTAATCTGTACGGCGCCGCACACATCAGTGTCTGACTGCTGGAATGGCAGCGCCTTTGTTCGCAATCGGACCATCTCTCATTTGTGGAATGTTGTGGTTACTTAAGGCCTAACTTGTCTCTCTGCTTCTGTTACCTTGCCCCCACTCCTGGAAACGACGAGGATTTGAACAGCACCTGGAAAGCGATCCGGACTTCGGGATCCGCCCATCACTGAATGGACGGACCCCGGCAGCAAGACACGCCGGTATGAGGGCGGAATGGGGTGCCACTTCAAATCACTATGGGAGAAGATGAAAAAACTTATCGGCGTTGCGGTTTTAGTTTGCATGACTTCTTTGTTGGGAATGGCTGGCGAAGTGCCCAAGCCAGAAGTGTTTGGTGGTTATCAGTTCACCAGCACTGACGGTGGCTGGCATGCCAACGGCTTCAGCACGTCTGCGAATTTCTACATCTGGAAATCAGTCGGAATTACCGGTGACCTGGGTTCGGGATTCAGCCAGGGTCAGAGCCTTTACACCTACGCGGTTGGCCCGGTGCTTTCTCACCCCAAAGGCAACTTCTCGCCATACGTCCACGCATTGTTTGGTGGCGCGCATGTGGGAGCGGCCGGAATCGGTGTGAGCGGATCCACGATCATGGTCGGCGGTGGCATGGACTTCGGAAAACACAAACTGGTTTTCCGCGCCATCAACCTGGACTGGATGCGCTTGAGCTTCAACGGCTTCAGCGACAACAACAACGTTCGCATCAACACGGGTTTCCTGTACCGCTTCTAACAACTTGGAACGGTGCAAGGGCGGCCTTATGGCCGCCCTTTTTTTATTTACCCCTGGCCGTGTGGGGTGGACATTCCTGTCCGCCGCCTTTGACTTTGTTTGTGAGTACGCGGGACACGCGCTTGCGTTGAGCGAAGTCGAAGCGGCCTCGCCAGGTGCCCACCACCCTTCAGGGCCGCGGAACCAGCGCCACTCCAACCTCTGTCATCCTGAGCGTAGCGTGATCTTTCGCTTGCGAAAGATCATGCGGAGTCGAAGGACCCCTTGCTCGCTCGCAGCTTGCAAAGGCCTGGAAGGGAATTCTCTGCAATCTGGGTGAGAATGCCTCGACGTGTCTCCACTTGCGCAATCAAGCACGAGGCCCTTCGACTCTGGAAACCAATTCGCGGCGAATTGTTTTCCTTCGCTCAGGACGACAGTTCTGGGGTGCCGAAAAGTGTTTGCGCCGAGGCGGCCTATGCAAAACTCTTGTTAGGGCCGCGGAACCAGCGCCACCCCAATCTCTGTCATCCTGAGCGTAGCGTGATCTTTCGCTTGCGAAAGATCATGCGGAGTCGAAGGACCCCGTGCTCGCTTGCACCTGCAAAGGCGTGGAAGGGAGTTCTCTGCAACCCAGGATGCAGCCATTTTTCGGCACCAGGAACTGTCATCCTGAGCGAAGGAAATCGATTCGCCAGAATTGATTTCCAGAGTCGAAGGACCTCGCGTTTGACTGCGCAGCTCTACACGCACCCCATCGAGCCGACCTGTGCAAAATTCTTGTCAAGCCCCCTTTTCATCCCAATTCCTCCCAAT
>JBOGLH010000128.1:0-7097 GCA_050746025.1 Terriglobales bacterium
GTATTCCTGTAACCCCATTATATATAAGGTATTTAGCTGGTGCGAGTAGAAGATCTAAGTGACTTGTTCAGTAGCACTTAAATTAAGGGCGGCTGGGAGTAAGGGCAAAACTTGCAGCCGCTATTGCTGATCTTGAGGTTTTGACTTCTCGAGATGCAGATCATGCTTACCGTGGCATTCGTTCAAGGGATCGTAGTTGACTGAACCTTCCAGCGCGTCTTTCGAGGCGCCGAATTCAAGCGGCGGGTTGTGAACTTTGGCAGGGATGCCGGTGAACTTCACCTTGCCGTCCGAATTAGTTCCGGCCTGGAGATCGAGGTGGTGAAATCCGCCAAAGCCGTAGGTGATGTGGACCTTCACGGTTGCGTTGTAAACCGGCTTACTGTCGGCACCTAAGATCGTCAATTCCAACGAACAGGGACCAACTGCACCGTCAATTACCGGCACCTGCGCGTCTGCAGATGGCTTCTCGCCCGGCGTATTCTGCGGGGCGGTTTGAGCGCTGAGGGCGAGCGCGATCAGGACCATACAAAGAATACCCAGCGTTCTGTTCATATCGAACAATTATACGGCGCGGCGCAATTTTTCAATTTACCGCAACAATGGTCCAGCCACGGGGTTCATGCCTGAGTGTGTTCCCAGGCGTGCGGAAGAGCCCGACATTCCTGCGTCAGGTGATGCCAACCCTTATAGGGCAATTCTAATTTTCTGCGGAGTGCTTATGAAAACGCTTGGGACTATTGTTGTGCTCGGAATCGCGATGATGCTCGCCGGCTGCGGAAATAATTCTAATAACGGGTCGATTAACGGAAACTGGACGGCGGCGCTGATGAATTCCAGCTCCGGCGCTTCGCCAGTGTTTAATTTTACTGCCACCTTTACTCAGAGCAGCGGCAGCGGCATAACCATCACTAACCTGAATTTCTCGACCGCGACGCCATGCTTCGTGGCGGGTTCGTCCGCGACGGGTGGATTCACTCTGAGTGGGAACCAGAACGGAGTGACTTCGGGGGGCTTCCAGATGAATATTCAATCGACGGGGAGCAGCAACAACCTACTGACCTTACAGGGAACAGTGACCAACAACACGATCAGCGGAACTTGGGCACTGAGTGGGACGACGTCAGGTTGCAGCGGTAGCGGAGCATTTACGATGAACAAGTCGTAGCGGAGATGAACTGCGACCGACGCGGTGCTGGGCCTTCGGGCTAAGTGATCAAAGTGCAGTGGGAGTACATCCGTTCACGCCTGCCCAAGCCGCCGGTGCGCGGTATGGAGCTTGTCGGACAAGAATGTCCGACCCACACGACCCGTGCCGGTGGGAGCGTCTGGGCTACATTTTTAATTCCCACAGGTTTCAAGGGGCAGATTCAGAACGGCGGCCACTTCTTTGCAGAGGGCATCAGGGCCTTCGATCTTGCTCACGAAGGCATTGGCGACAGCTGAACCGTCGGGCAGTTCATTTACTCCACTTATCAGAATGACAGGAAGTTTGGGGTGTTTGGCTTTAAGTTGCTGGGCCAGTTCAGTGCCATGCATGCCGGGCATCAGGTGATCCGAAAGCACTAGATCAACTTTCCGTGACGTCACGAGCTCAAGGGCTTCTTTACCCGAGTTTGCGGTCAGCACTTCGTAACCTGCCTTCTGAAGAACCAGCTTCCGCAGGGTGAGCGGATTCTGTTCATCATCGACGCATAAAATCACAGCTTTGTGTTCGCCCATAGACTCTAAGACCGTCTTCTATGCCACCAGAGCTGCGATTTCAGTAGGTGCGGTTGCCCCCGCCGTCGGAATAAAGATAGAGAAGCAGGTCATATTCCGCCCGCCAACCACAATGCTGCGAAAGCGGATTGTCCCCTCATATTTCTGAATGATTCCTCTGCTGATCCAGAGACCGAGGCCCGTTCCTTTTGCTTCCTTGGTACTAAAGAACGGCTCAAACAAGCGCTTGGCATGTTCCCGAGGAATACCCACACCGGTGTCACACACCGAAACGCGAATTCCGCGCCTTCCGCTTTTGCGCGCGGTTGACTCGCGCAAGCCGATTCGCAAGCGACCTCCGTTCGGCATGGCTTGCACCGCGTTCCCGATGATGTTCAAAAACACTTGCTTCAGCTCGCCGGGATAGCCTTGAATTTTTCCCTGCGTCTGGAAGTGCTTTTCCAGTGCAACACTGTTCACGCGCAGGTTGCGAGACTGTAGCTCGATGACGTTATCCAGCACATCCGCGAGCGCTAAGGGAATTGCCCGCTGCGATTCACGATAGAAGCTGAGAGTTTGTTTTGTAATGTGAGCGACGCGTGCCAATTCTTCCTCCGCCAGCTTGGAATAAAAGCGGGCTTCTTCGTCTAACGACGGGTGATCGCGTAAAAGATAAAACGCGTTCGAGATTGCCTCAAGCGGATTATTGATCTCGTGAGCGATGATTCCCGCCAGCCGGCCCATGGCAGCGAGCCTCTCGGATTTAACGAGCGCTTCCTCGGCCTGCTTGCGATCGGTAATATCGGTGTTGGTCCCGAACCACCTTACAATTTTTCCGTTGACATCCCGGATGGGCAAGGCACGAGAGAGAAACCAGCGGAAATTGCCGTCTTTACCGCGCAACGGAAAAGTGTCTTCCCAGGGTTCGCCGGTAGCAAGGCAGAGTTGAAATTTGCGAGTGGCGGATTCCAGATAATCGGGATGATGCACTATTTTCCAACCCCAGCCTTTTACCTCTTCAAAGGTAGTGCCAGTGTAGTCGTACCATCGCTGGTTGTACCAGAAGATGGATCCATCCGCATGTGTCATCCACGCGAGCTGAGGAATGGAATTGGCCAGCGAACGGAATTGGCTTTCACTCTCGCGCAACTCTTCAGTGCGCTCGGTTACCCGCTGTTCCAGTTCGCGGTTCAGGCGTTCGAGTTGCTGGGTCTTGCGATACAGTTCCGCAAAAACGCTGACCTTGGCGCGCAGCAGCTCGGGGATCACCGGCACAGAGATGTAATCCACGGCGCCGCGCTCGTAGCCTTTGATCCGATCAAAATCGCTCAGGTGCACCGCCGAAATAAAGATGATGGCGGTCTTCTGAAATCGCGGATGCTCGCGAATCATATCGGCAAGTTGAAAGCCGTCTATGTCGGGCATGCTGACATCCATCAGAACTACAGCGATGTCAACCTTCAGCAAAAACTCCAGCGCCTCGCGTCCTGAATTTGCTTTGAGCAAATTTTCACGCAGGGGGCCGAGGATAGCCTCATAGCTCAGGAGCTTACCCGGCTGATCGTCTACCATCAATATGTTGACCGATTCGTGTGAACTCATGGTCCCCTTGTCTATCGGTGCAGCCACATACGAAGAGCGGACAACAATTGCTCGGTGTTGACGGGCTTAGCCAAATATTCCGAAGCGCCGGCTTCCAGACACTTCTCGCGATCACCCTTCATTGCTTTTGCCGTCAAAGCAACAATCGGTAAGCGACGGAAGGACGGGTTCTGCCGAATAACCTGCATGGTTTCATAACCGTCCATCTCGGGCATCATGATATCCATTAAGACGATGGCCACGTCGGAGGTTAATTCCAGAGTTTCGATCGCTTCCCGTCCCGTGCCAGCGGTGAGAACGGTCATGCCGCGGCGCTCCAGCACGCTGCTGAGGGCGAAAATGTTGCGCACATCGTCGTCCACGATGAGCACCTTGCGTCCGACCAGGGCCTCGTCGGAACGATGCAGGCGATCAAGCATGCGCTGCTTTTCAACCGGCAGGTCGACCACTACACGATGCAGGAAGAGCGCGGTTTCGTCGAGCAACCGTTCGGGAGACTCAACGCCTTTGACGACAACGCTCCTCGCCAGCGTGTGCAAGCGGGCGTCTTCTTCGGGCGACAATTCTTTCCCGGTGAAGACAACAACCGGCAGATCGTTGATTTCCGGAGTGTCACGCATCCGTTCGAGCACCTCAAAGCCGGACATGTCCGGGAGTCGAAGGTCGAGAACGACGCAATCGTATGGCTCGGTGGTGATGGCGTCGAGCGCCTCCTTGCCGGTGCCTACCGTGGTGACGTCGATGTCGTCATAACCCAGTAGCTCGCGAATGCTCAGTTGCTCACCCGGATTATCTTCGACCACCAAGAGCCGTTTTCGCCTTGGAGATGAGTATTCCTTGATGCGGGAGATGGCTTCTTCAAGGGCATCGGGCGTGGTGGGCTTGGTGACGAATGCAAAAGCTCCGCGCGCGAGGCCATGGTGACGGTCTTCATCAAGCGTAAGCATCTGCACCGGAATGTGACGGGTACCAGGATCCTGCTTGAGGTGGTTGAGAACGGTCCATCCCAACATGTCGGGCAGGAAAACGTCCAATGAAACTGCGGTTGGGTGGTATTCGCGAGCCAGCGCCAGAGCTTCGGCGCCGCGCATTGCGACCAGGACTTTAAGCCCTTTGTCGCGGGCGAGGTCGCAAAGAACTCGCGCGTAGTGCGGATCGTCTTCGACGATCAGCAGCACGGCGTCGCCAGGCTGCAAGTTGTCGCGATCGTCAGGAATGCGTTCGATGGGATGCTCGACGATTTTCACGCTGGCCAACTGCAGCGTGGGAGCACTGGTTCTGCTTTCGGCGGTTGCAGAAATTGGTCCAACGTAAGTTTGCGGTAAGTAGAGAGTGAAGGTACTGCCCTTGCCTGAAATGCTGCGCAGTTGAATTTCTCCGCCGAGCAAGCTCGATAGCTCCCGACTGATGGCCAGACCCAAACCGGTGCCTCCGTATTTGCGGCTGGTGCCGGCATCGGCCTGCTGGAAGGCCTCAAAGATGATGCGTTGTTTGTCCGATGGAATTCCAATTCCGGTATCGGAAACCTCGAAAGCCACGACTGAGGCGGCTTTCGAAAGAATTGGATGATCTTCGCTCCAGCCGGTCGGCGCCGCGGTGACCGATAGCCTAACCCCTCCCTGCTCGGTGAACTTGAAGGCGTTCGACAGCAGGTTCTTCAACACCTGCTGTAGACGTTTCGAGTCGGTGACCATGCTACGGGTGAGATGGGTGTCGGTATGGATTTCGAACGAGAGCCGTTTGTTCTCCGCCTCGTGACGGAATGGTCTGGCCACGGCATCGAGCAGGCTGGCGAAGAATATTTCTTCGGCTTCGACGGAAACAGTTCCCGACTCGATTTTTGATAGATCGAGAATGTCGCTGATGAGGTTAAGCAGGTCGGTTCCTGCGGCGTGAATGGTGCGAGCGAACTCCACCTGCTTCAAACTCAAGTTGCCATCCGGATTGTCGGTGAGTTGCTGGCCCAGCACCAGAATGCTGTTGAGTGGAGTGCGCAACTCGTGCGACATGTTGGCCAGGAATTCCGATTTGTACTTGGAAGTGAGCGCGAGTTCTTTGGCTTTCTCTTCCAGAGCGCGGCGCGCCTGCTCGATTTCCTGGTTCTTTCTTTCGACTTCAACGTTCTGTTCGGCAAGCTGCTGGGCTTTCTGTGCCAGCTGCTCGTTGGTCTGCTGCAATTCCTTCTGCTGCGCTTGAAGTTCGGCGGCCAACTGCTGGGACTGTTTCAGCAGTCCTTCGGTTTGCATGGTGGCTTCAATGCTGTTCAGCACGATGCCGATGCTGGCAGTGAGCTGTTCGAGGAACGCCAAGTGGGACGCGGTGAATAAGCTGAGTGATGCGAGTTCGATGACGGCCTTGACGCGGTCTTCGAAGAGAATCGGCAAAACGATGACGTTGCGTGGAACCGCTTCGACCAGTCCAGAACGAATGGTGATGGTGCGATCCGGCGGGAGATCGTTGATAAGCATGCGACGTTTTTCTAGCGCGCACTGCCCGATCAAGCCTTCGCCCATCTTGAGCTGGCGGATATGACCGTCCTGGCCATCTCCGGCGAAGGCCGAGAGCATTACCATACCGGCAGAATCTTCCGACTCCATCTGGTAGATCACGCCTTGTTGCGCGTTCACCAGGGGGGCAAGTTCGGACAACAACATCCGACCGACAGTTCCAAGGTCGCGCTGACCTTGCAACATTCCGGTGAATCGCGCGAGGTTGGTCTTCAGCCAGTCTTGCTCTGTATTTCGCTCCGTCGTTCCACGGAGGTTGTTGATCATGGTGTTGATGTTGTCTTTCAACTCGGCGACTTCGCCTCGCGCTTCCACCTGAATGGATCGGGTGAGATCGCCTTTGGTGACGGCGGTTGCGACTTCGGCGATGGCGCGGACCTGGTTGGTCAAGTTGTCGGCCAGCAGGTTTACGTTGCCGGTGAGATCTTTCCAGGTTCCGGCGGCTCCGGGGACGTTGGCTTGTCCGCCAAGCCGGCCTTCGACGCCGACTTCGCGGGCGACCGTGGTCACCTGATCGGCGAAGGTGGCGAGGGTATCCGTCATGTTGTTGATGGTTTCAGCAAGAGCGGCGACTTCGCCCTTGGCGTTGACCGTGAGCTTCTGCTTGAGGTCACCGTTGGCGACGGCGGTAACGACCTTCACAATTCCGCGCACCTGTTCGGTGAGGTTGGCGGCCATGACGTTGACATTGTCGGTGAGATCTTTCCAGGTTCCGGCGACACCGGGAACCTGCGCCTGTCCGCCGAGTTTGCCTTCAGTTCCCACTTCGCGGGCGACGCGCGTGACTTCCGCGGCGAAAGCGTTGAGCTGATCGACCATGGTATTGATGGTGTTCTTCAACTCGAGAATTTCGCCCTTCACATCGACCGTGATCTTGCGGGACAAGTCTCCTCGAGCCACGGCAGTCGTGACTTCGGCGATGTTTCGCACCTGAGCCGTGAGGTTACCGGCCATAGCATTGACTGAGTCAGTGAGATCTTTCCAGGTTCCGGCGACACCCGGCACGTTGGCTTGTCCGCCCAGACGGCCCTCTGAACCGACTTCGCGGGCCACACGAGTGACTTCGGCGGCGAATTATCGCAACTGCTCGACCATGGTGTTTAGGGTTTCTTTGAGCTGCAGAATTTCGCCGCGAACGTCCACGGTGATTTTCTTCGACAAGTAGCCGGTGGCGATAGCGGTCGCGACTTCGGCGATGTTTCGCACCTGGCCAGTAAGGTTGCTGGCCATGAAGTTCACGTTGTCTGTGAGATCCTTCCATGTTCCGGCGACCCCGGGCACTTCGGC
>JBOGLH010000129.1:0-4401 GCA_050746025.1 Terriglobales bacterium
CATCTGCGGTATGGCGCTTGAACCGCGAACCGTCACCGCCACGGAAGAAGAAAATCCCGAACTGCGTGACATGACTCGACGCTTCTGGGTCAGCGTTGTGCTCACTGCGCCATTACTCGCAATGGCAATGGCTGAGATGCTGCCCGGCGCGCCCATGCAGCGCCCGTTGCCCGCAGCATGGCTACCTTGGATCGAACTCGTACTAGCCACTCCGGTAGTGCTTTGGGCAGGATGGCCATTCTTCCAACGCGGCTGGGCATCGATTGTGAACAGGTCGACCAACATGTTCACCCTGATCGCGATGGGCACTGGGGTCGCGTATTTCTACAGTCTAGTCGCAACACTTGCGCCCGGAATCTTTCCTTCATCATTTCGTGAAATGACTGGGCGGTCGGCAGTTTATTTCGAAGCTGCTGCCGCAATCGTGACATTAGTTTTGCTGGGGCAGGTACTGGAACTCCGTGCCCGCAGCCGCACTGGGGCCGCCATTCGCGCACTGCTCGATCTAGCCCCACGCACTGCACGCGTGTTGCGCAACGGAAGTGAACAAGACATTCCGCTTGATCAAGTCCAGGTTGGTGACCGCTTACGCGTTCGACCCGGCGAAAAAGTTCCAGTTGATGGCGTCGTCCTAGAAGGTCGCAGTTCCGTCGATGAGTCTATGATCACCGGCGAATCCGTACCCGTCGAAAAAAACGAAGGAGCGCGCGTGATCGGGGCTACCGTGAACGCATCCGGCTCATTTATCATGCGCGCCGATCGCGTTGGTAGTGGAACCCTGCTGGCGCAAATTGTGAGCATGGTTAGCCAGGCGCAGCGCAGCCGCGCGCCCATTCAACGTCTGGTCGACAAAGTCGCCGGATGGTTTGTTCCCGCCGTCATCGCATTATCTGCTCTCACATTCATCGCATGGGCGATCTTCGGGCCCGAGCCACGCTTTGCCCACGCCATCGTCAACGCCGTCGCCGTGCTGATCATCGCCTGTCCCTGCGCACTAGGATTGGCAACGCCGATGGCAATTATGGTAGGCACCGGACGTGGCGCACACGCGGGTGTGCTGATCAAGAATGCCGAAGCCTTGGAAACTCTCGAGAAGGTCGACACGCTTGTCATCGACAAAACGGGCACCCTGACAGAAGGAAAGCCGCGTGTCACGTCCTTCTCCACTGGAAATGACTCGGCCGAATTTGAACCGCTAAGGCTGGCCGCGAGCGTGGAGCGTGCAAGTGAGCATCCGCTGGCGAGCGCGGTCGTGGCTGCCGCTCAGGAGCGCAATCTGAAGCTCTCAGAAGTTCGGGATTTTGAATCTCGTCCGGGCAAGGGAATTGTGGCCAGCGTCGATGGTAGGCGCGTTGCGGTAGGAAATTCCACCTTGCTGCGGGAGGAAGGAATCCACGAAAAAGCCTTTCTGGTTGGGGGAGCATCGATGGGCACCGTGATCTTTATTGCAATAGACCATCAATACGCGGGTTCAATCAGTGTTTCGGATCCTATAAAGCAATCCGCCAAGTCGGCCATTCACGCGCTTAAGCAGCAGGGACTGCGGATCGTTATGCTTACCGGCGATAACCGCGCAGTCGCAGAAGCCGTTTCACGTCAACTGGGCATTGATGAATTTCATGCTGAAATCCTGCCCGGCGACAAGGCGGCAATAGTAAAGGACCTCCAACAGCAGGGCCGCATCGTCGCTATGGCCGGAGACGGCATTAATGATGCGCCTGCTCTCGCGCAAGCCGACGTAGGCATCGCCATGGGCACAGGCACTGATGTTGCCATCGAGAGCGCCGGAATAACTTTGATCAAAGGGGATCTTGCGGCGATCGCGCGGGCCCGAAAGTTAAGCCGCGCCACAATGAAGAACATTCGTCAGAATTTGTTCTTCGCCTTCATCTACAACTCCATCGGAGTTCCCATAGCTGGAGGGGTCTTGTATCCGTTCTTCGGAATCTTGTTGAGCCCCATCTTCGCCGCCGCTGCAATGAGTTTCAGCTCTGTCTCAGTAATTACGAATTCGCTGCGCTTAAGGAATGCGAGGTTAAGCCAATAATCCGATCCACTTCACCGGGAGCTGCGCAGCCACAGCATTCGCCAGGCGCTCATCTGCTGTGATGAACTCGCTTTTGGCGGTCAATGCAAGGGCAATATAAAGGCTATCGTAAATACTGCGGTCAAACGCCGTGCTGATCGCGAAGGCATCTTCAAGCAACGAAAGTGTAGGAACGGTAGGGAAGGGTCGCTTCTTAGTTGCTGCAACTGCGGCCTGGGCGTCTTTTTGCGGCCATCTACCTTGTCGAGTCGCTTTCCAACAGACATTCGCGAATTCCGCCCAGAACAAGTCAGGAACAATGAATCGGACTTGCCCAGCAACGTAGCGCTTCAGCAGTGCAAACGCATTCTCAGAAAACTGTTCTTGGGAAGGGGGAAGGAACCACTTGGCAGCGACGCTCGCGTCAATCACGAACGTGGTCACCGCAGCCTGTCCTCGCGCTGTAATTCCTCTGCCGACGAAAACTTGCGCTTTGAACTCGACCGTTGGGATCGCAAACGTTGAGCTTCACGCAAAAACTGCTGGCGTGATCGCTGCTCGGCAGGGGTCACCACATTCTCTTCGAGTAACGAGAGGACTTCGGATGATATGGATTTCCGGTTCTGCCGCGCCCGTTCCCTCAAAGCGTCGTACAAATGCTCGGGGACGTTCTCGACGTAAAGAGTAGGCATTGGCACCTCCTTGGATAAGTCTAGCACGTTCCTAGACAATGCCTAGTTATTCCAGGGGGAGTTAGTCCTCCATTTACATGGCACTCTGCAAGATGGAAAACTAATAGATCCCGATTGGTTACTCCAGATTCCCCTGTTCCAGCACCACATTCTCCCGCACTATCAGCCGGTGCGCAGCCATTTCTTTCAACTTTGGCAACACTCGGCTCACATGCTCATCGGTGTCCACGAAAACGATGATCACCGGCAGTTTGCCACCCGCGTCGACTAGATGGCTGGTCTTTACCCTTTGCCGGCCAAGGAACCCCGCAACCGCATGCAGCACGCATGCGGCAAATGCGTTTTCCTCCCGCAGATAATTCAGGATTGCTAAATGCAGCGGCTTACCCTGCCATCTGTCGGATTCGTTCAGATAAATCGTGACTTGGACTGCCATAGGCATGGCATTCTACAGCACCCGTGCTAGCGCCATTCCTGCGAGCGCCGCGGCCAGGCACAGCAAATTGTTGGAGACGAAATTGGCGGCCATCATCATCCATTGTCCCTGCTCGAAGTAGGCCATCGTCTCGAAGGCGAAGCTGGAAAAGGTTGTGAATGCGCCGCAGAACCCCACCACAATCAGCAATCGCCATCGCGGATCCAGCAGCACCCGTTGCGTGCTCCAGATCATAAAAAATCCCACGATGAAGCTGCCGCTGAGGTTGATCGACAGCGTGCCAAAAGGGAAAACCGGACTAATGAACTTTGCCGCCCAGCGGCTGATCAGCCAGCGACAATTGGCGCCGAAGATGGCACCGATGGAAATAATGAGCACATCACTTAAGCTGCGCACGATAGATTTCTCCTACACAAAGGGTAGGAGTTATCAGCGCGCCGAGTGGCGGGCGGTTATGGCGAACTCCATCGCCGTAAATACTTTTTTACCACAAGTACGAAGGGTGAGCTGGTTACTTGCGATTTACCAGTACGCCAGCGCGTGTCACTACACTCGCGCTTCAGGGACAGCAACTTCCTTCATCTTGTAAGCATTGGCGATGTACTGCAGGACCATGCGCTGGGTATTGAAAAACGATCCGTTCAACGCAATCGAGTTGCGCATAATCTCGGTATAGCGGTTCGGCCGACCATAAAACATGGGAACGATTTCGCGCTCCAACTTGTCGTAAAGCGTGGCCACTTCAGTCAGCGGATCTTCCGCCAGTTCATTGCTTCCGATCGCCCATCCGGTTACGCCTTCAATGTGTCCTTCCGCCCACCAGCCGTCCACCACGCTGAAGCTCGGCACGCCGTTCATAGCCGCTTTCATTCCACTGGTGCCTGACGCTTCTTGCGGACGCATTGGCGTATTCAGCCATAGGTCCACACCGGAGGTGATGAGCCGGCCCCAGCGCATATCGTAATTTTCCACGTACACCGTGCGGATCACATCGGCCAGCGAAGTCGCGCCGCCAACCACTCTCCGGATCAGGTTCTTTCCACCCTCATCATTGGGATGAGCCTTGCCTCCATACACCAACTGAATGGGCCCAACCTCGCGCGCAATTTTTCGCAACCGCTCCGTGTCCTGAAACAACAAATCCGCCCGCTTGTAAGTGCTGGCCCTGCGAGCGAAGCCCAGTGTCAGCAGCTGCGGGTCAAGCTGCACTCCAAATACTCGCGCGATCTCTTGGACGATCTTCACTC
>JBOGLH010000130.1:0-10482 GCA_050746025.1 Terriglobales bacterium
CATTGAGTCATTTAATCATTGAGTCATTGAGTCATTGAATCATTGGCTTTCAATCGAAGTTTTCTTCAATGGTTTAATGATTCAATGACTGAATTTCTCAATAATTCAATTCTATGTCTCGCTTTGCTGAACCCATGGCCCGTCTGATTGACGAGCTGAAAAAACTTCCTGGCGTTGGCAGCAAGTCTGCCCAGCGGCTGGCTTTTCATATCCTGCGCTCAAGTGAAGACGATGCGACTGCCCTGGCCGACGCCATCCACCAAGTCAAAGCCAGTCTGCGGCTGTGCTCGATTTGCAACAACATTACGGATGTCGATCCCTGTGTATACTGCTCCAGCGCCACCCGCAATCAGCGCCTGATCTGCGTTGTCGAGGAACCGACCAACATTGCAGCGGTTGAAAAGACCCGCCACTACAACGGTGTATACCATGTACTGCATGGATCGATTTCGCCAATCCACGGCGTAGGACCAGAGCAACTGCGAATTTCAAATTTAATCAAGCGAGTAGAAGACGAGCAGGCCGACGAAATTATTCTTGCCACTAATCCGACGGTTGAAGGCGAAGCCACGGCCACGTATCTGTCCGGACAACTTCGCCGCGCGGGGTTGAAAGTCACTCGCATCGCGACCGGTATACCCGCCGGCAGCGATATCGAATATGCGGACGAAATAACCATGCTTAAGGCAATGGAGGGCCGGCGCGAGCTATAGTCTCACCTCCCTTTCGCAAATTAGGGATCTGCCAGGGTTATCATGAATTCCATGCTAACTATCCGCCGCGGCTTCACCTGAATCATCCTCCACTGAACACCGTGTGTGCCTTCAAAACTGTCCACTGAAGATCAGGAGAAAATTCATGCTGCGCAAACTGGCATTGCCTTTGGTTGTCCTTTTAGCGTTTCCATGCCTTTCCGCCGCTCAGGCCACCAGGCACTTCACATTTCACTACGCCTTCACGGTTAAGGACGTGCCTTCCGGCCAGCGCATAAAAGTTTGGTTTCCAGCCTCCCAGTCTAATGACTATCAGCACGTGCGAGTCCTTTCTACCAAGGGCGACTTGCAGCTCAAGAAAACTCACGAATCACGGATGGGCAACGAAATTTACTTCGCGGAGTCTTCAAAAGCAAAGGGCGGCGACCTGCATTTTGAAGTTGTTTATGATGTCGTTCGTTATGAGCATTTGACTCTTGGCTTGATTCGTCCACGATTGCAGAACGCAGTTCTCGATAAGAAAGAGAATCAGCTTTATCTAGGCGCAGACAAACTCGTTCCGATCACCGGCCGACCGGCAGAACTGGCCGCACAGGTGACTGCCGGAAAGGATTCTCAGCTGGCAAAAGCGCGAGCAATTTACGATTACGTCTTCGCCAACATGAGCTATGACAAAAGCGGCACGGGATGGGGGCATGGGGACGTGCTCTACGCCTGCACTGCCAAGAAAGGAAATTGCACAGATTTTCATTCGCTGTTCATTGCCATGGCACGCTCACAGGGTATCCCGGCACGCTTTGAAATTGGTTTTCCTTTGCCTGCCGACAAAGCCTCCGGAGAAATTGCCGGCTATCACTGCTGGGCTGAGTTCTTCGATCCGCAAAACGGCTGGGTTCCCATGGACATATCGGAGGCTTGGAAGCACCCGGAGAAGAAGGATTATTTCTTTGGCGCTCATGATGCCAACCGCATGCAATTCTCGATTGGCCGAGATTTGAAGCTGAATCCGGTGCAGCAGGGCGAGCCGCTGAATTACTTCGTCTACCCGTACGCGGAAGTTGATGGCAAGGAGTATCCGCGCATTGACATGGAGTTTTCTTTTGCCGATGCGACACAGAACTCAGCCCAAGCCCGGCCGAATGAACCCTAAGCTGTTTATAATGAGCAAAATGGAAGTTATTGAGTTTGAACGTTAACCCAGTGTTAAAATGACCTGCCGCAGTTGCGGGCATCTATTTCCCAGTTCCAATTGATTCCCATTTTCTGACGTATGCTTGCCGACGGATCCAGCACTAATCACTCGCACCTGAACGTTCCGCAGAATCAGGGCCGGCTGGTCTTTGCCCGGATGAATCGCTACATCGGGCGGCTTTCAAAGGATTTGACCCCAGAAAACGTCCACCACTTTCGCACCAACAGCCGCCGGGTTGAAGCTCTTATCGAAACGCTCGCCCCAGAGACTAGAAATAAAAAGAAGGCTCTTAAACTGGTAGCCACACTCAGAAAACGGGCGGGCAAGGTGCGCGATATCGACGTTCAGATTGGTTTGATCGAAGACCTGAAAGTGCCGGACCGGCAGAGTCATCGTGCCCGATTGCTCGAATTGCTCGACGAAGAACACGACCGGCACACCCGAAAATTAAGTAAAGCTGCAGACGCTTCAACGCTGCGCGAGCTGAAGAAGCGTCTGCGCCGTGAGCAGGAAGCGATTCAGTTCGATGGCATTGATCCTTTGCGCCTGGCCATGAAAGCCTTGCCGAGAGTGGATCAGGCTTCTCTAACTGAAAAAAACCTGCATGATTTGCGGCTCGGCGCAAAGCATGCGCGCTATCTGGCCGAGCTTGCGGGTGAAAACCACGGAGCCAAAGCCTTTGTGGGTGAACTGAAACGTGCGCAAAGGGCGGCTGGCGATTGGCACGACGCATTAAAGCTGAAGCAGCGGGCGGAGAGACATTTTGGAAGCGCCTCCGAATCGGCGCTGGTTTCCGTACTGCAAAATATCAGTCGCGCCCGTTTTCGTAGCGCCAGCAATGCATTGATTTCGGCAGTGGCCAGTCTTTCTAAGTCGGAACAATTAGCTAAGCTGCCGGCCCAGGCCCAACATACAACGGCAGCTTCCGAAAAGGTGGAGCAACGCCGCGCTGTCGCTTGATCTCTGACGTCTCAACTTTTCTCGCTCCGCGCCCCGAACGTTTACTCGCTTGGACTAAACTGTTGCTGAATGCCGACTTTTGCCGCAGTTGATATCGGATCAAATTCAGTTCGCCTGAAAATTTCCCGCCTGGTCGCACATCGACTGGTCGAAATCCACGAAGACCGCGAAGTTACCCGCTTGGGAGAATCCGTCTTTCGCAGCGGTTTGCTCTCGCCGGAAGCTATCGCTCTTACCGTGAAAGTGCTGCGGCGTTTTCATCGTGCAGCGCAAAGGGCCGGAGCCGACACGCTGCGGGTGGTCGCGACCAGCGCGTTGCGCGACGCCAGGAATTCCCGGGCTTTTCTGGAGTGGGTTCGCTCTGCCACGGGATGGCGTGTCGAAATCATTTCAGGATTAGAAGAAGCCCGCCTCATCCATCTCGGACTGACCGCGAGTACCAGGGTGAATTCGTCTCCGGTGTTGATGCTTGACCTCGGCGGCGGCAGCTGTGAATTAACTATCTCCAGCAAAGGACACATTCGCGAAACGGTGAGCCTGCCGCTGGGCGCCGTCCGCCTTACCAACGATTTCCTGCATCATGATCCGCCTCGCAAATCCGAAATGAGGCAATTGCGAAGCTTTATTGGTCGCGAAGTAGGACGAGTGGCGGCCCGCATAGCGGGAGCCAAACCGAAAGTAGTGATCGCCACCTCAGGCACAGCTGAAGCCCTGGCAGCTGTTTGTCATGCAATGTATCGCACCAAAAGCCAGCGCGGCATGACGGTGACTAGTCTGCAGATGCGCCGCATCGCCAAGATGCTGGCGCGGCTCTCACTGGAAGAAAGGCGAAAAGTCGAAGGGGTTGGACTGCGACGCGCCGAAATTGTGATTGCCGGTGCTGCGGTGTATGCCGAACTGCTCGAGCGTTACAAGCTGGGTGGCTTTCGCTTTTCTCCCTTGGGACTTCGTGACGGACTGCTGGCACAAATGGCCGCCGAATCTGATCATGCCTCGCGCTCCGGCAAACAGATGGAATCTGATCGACGAGACTCAATTCTTGCAGCAGTCCGGCATTATCGCGTTGACCTCGAACACGCAGACCGGGTGCGCGAAACGGCGCTGCATTTGTTCTTAGAACTACGGGCCATTCACCGGCTTCCTGCAGAATACAGAGAGTGGATTGCCGCTGCCGCGATGTTGTGCGAGGTGGGCGATTACGTAAACCGCACCGGGCGTCACCGGCACACCTACTACATCATTTCGCAATCCGAGATATTGGGCTACACGCCGCAGCAGCGAAAGATTATCGCCGCCATCGCCCGTTATCTCGGAAAGTCACGGCCATCGCCGGAAGACGGCCCAATCAAAGTTCTGCCGCCATCAGATCAGAAGCAGATCGAAAAGGCATCGCTGTTATTGCGGCTCGCGTGGGGACTGAACCTCGGACGCAGCGGAGCTCTAAAAATGACGAAGGTGAAAATTCACCAGGGATCGGTCAATCTGACCTTGCTGCCAAAGCGGCCACAGAACGTGGACCTGGAATTATGGGCCGTGGAAAAAGAGCGACCTTACTTTCGCGAGGTCTTTGGAGTCGATTTCTCCGCCGCGACCGCAGCCGCAGACTGAATTGAACGGGCGATTTTCGGTGTGAAGAACCAGTTCAGAGTAGCCGAATGACGAAGCGTTTCAACTCTGGCCACCGCGCCTTTTTTGAAATCAACCTGAGCCTCGCAGCCCGCCTTGGCGGTGATGCGTGCCAGAAACTCTGAAATGCTCGGATTGTGGCCGACAACCATGATCGCTTCGTGTTTCGAATATTTATCCAGCATGCGCCTGAAATCAGCGAAAGAAGCCTCCGGCCGCAATGATGGCTCCAGCAACAACTTGCTTTCGTAACCGAGTTCGTTTCCGATTAGCGACGCCGTCTGAGTTGCGCGTTTCAATGGGCTCGAAATGATTACATCTGGTTGCGCATTGAGCGCGGCCAGCGCCCTTCCCACAACCCCGCACTGCTCAATTCCATCAGCGTCTAGCGGACGCTTCTCGTCTTTCTTGGGATTGGTGAGATGCTCCCCGGCGCTGGCATGCCTGACGATGTAAATGATCATGAGGCCCTACTCGCCTTTCGTCCCCGTGTTTTCGAACTCTTCCGCTCAGGCGCAACGGGCAGGGCCGACGTCTGCTTTCCCTCCGCCACAGCAAGTAAAAAGTCCTGCGCGCTAAAGCCGGGAACCGGAGCCTTTCGCTTTCCCGCGGCTTGCCACGCTCGTACGTAAGAGCCATCACGTCGCAGCACGCGTGCCTTCACCGTATCCCCCAGATAAGCATCGAGAATTTCATGTTTGATGCGGTCGCGCAGCATTGGGTCCTTGATTGGAAACATGACTTCGACGCGTTCGTACAAATTACGCGGCATCCAGTCGGCGCTCGAAACGTAAATGGATTCCTGCCCGCCATTAGCAAAATAAAAAATGCGGCTGTGTTCCAGAAAACGCCCAACGATGCTGCGCACTTTTATACGATCACTTACTCCACGTATCCCTGGACGAAGCGCGCACATACCGCGAACGATCAAGTCAACTTCCACTCCCGCCTGAGATGCACGGTACAGCGCGGCAATGATGTTTTTGTCGAGCAGCGCATTCATTTTAGCGATGATGCGTGCCGGACGGCCGAGCCGCGCGTGATCGATTTCGCGGCCAATAAGGTCGAGACAGTTTTCCGCCAAATTGACCGGCGAAACCATCAGCGGAGCATAACTGGACTGTTCGGAATAAGCAGTCAGAAACGCGAACACGTCATGCACCGCGCCAGTGATCTCCGGGTCGGCAGTAAGCAGGCTGAGGTCGGTATAAATTCGTGCGGTCGTCGAATTGTAGTTCCCGGTTCCCAAGTGCGCATAACGCCGGGAAACCCCGTCAGGATCTTTGCGGACCAGCAGCGCCAACTTGCAATGTGTCTTCAGCCCGACCAGCCCATGGAACACCTGCACCCCGGCATCCTCCAGATCGCGCGCCCATCGGATGTTTGAGGCCTCGTCGAATCTTGCCTTCAACTCCACAACTGCCGTTACTTCCTTCTTGGCGGCCGCATTGATCAGGGCTTTAACGATCATTGAGTTTTCGCTGGTCCGGTAGAGCGTTTGCTTGATCGACAGCACGTTCGGATCTTCCGCCGCGGTTTCGATGAATGAGACCACCGCGTCGAACGAGTCAAATGGATGGTGTAACAGCACGTCATGACGTCGCAGTTCTTCAAACAAGTCCAGCGATTTCGCTGTCAGGCGAAGTTCGCGTGGCGCGAAGGGTTTGTATTTCAGATCGGGACGATCAGTCTGCTCGTAAATATTGAACAGACGAGGCAGGTTGACTGGCCCGTCGACGCGAAAAACCTGCCACGGCTCGAGACCGAAATTTGTTCGCAGGCGTTCGATGATCTCGGGGTCAGCGTCGGCCTCGATCTCCAACCGCACCGCGTCGCCTTTACGCCGATTGTGCAGCTCGGTGCGTACCGATTCGAGCACGTTGCGCGACTCTTCTTCCGCCAAATAAAGATTGCTGTTGCGGGTCACGCGAAATGCCGCCGATGAAACAATGTCGTATCCGTTGTACATCCGCGCCGCGTGAAACGAGACCAGGTCGGCGAGAAAAATGAAATCGATCGTGCCTTCGGAAGGAAGCCTAACCAGCCTGGGCAATGCGCGGGGCACGGTGACCACGCCCGTGTAAGTCAGCGACGACCGGCGGCGCCGGCGCAACAAAAACGCGACGCACAACGCTTTGTTGATGACCCGCGGAAACGGATGCGCGGGATCGACGGTGACGGGCGTCAGCAGCAAGTCGAGTTCTCGTTCACAATAGTCTTCGACAAAGGCCCGGGCATTTTCATCAAGCTCATTCAGGCTCAAAACCCGGATTCCTTTTTCCGAAAGCTGCGGTCGCAGCTGTTCATTCCAGCACTGGTACTGCTCAGAAATGAACCTGTGTACCTCGTCCGATATAAGATCGCGCTCTTCGGTCAGAGTCAGGCCGTCAGGTCCAGCTTCGGTATAGCCGTCTTCAATTTGTTGTACCAGTCCTGCCAACCGGACCTCAAAGAATTCATCCAGATTATTGGCACTGATAGAGAGAAACTTCAGCCGCTCCAGCAGAGGATTGTTTTCGTCCTGCGCCTCTTCCAACACGCGATGATTGAACTGCAACCAGGAAATTTCACGGTTGATGTAATAAGCCGGATTGTCGACCGAGGCGCGCGCCATGACGAATATTTGGGAGAGTGTGGCGAAATGGCAGGCCGCCTATGAAGTCCTCGTGCGGCGCCGCCTGAACAAGTATAAAGCAGCCAGTCCCCTCGAATCTTACAAGGAATTTAACTGGAAAAATATTAAAGGAGTGTGAAAAACGGACGATTTAAAATGTACAGCTTGAGGTTGATCTATTCTGTTGCTTCTGCGCTGACGCCACTCAACTCAGTAGCCAACCGGCGTAATCAATGGCTGCGTCCGGCTAGGAATTTAGCAGCTGTCTAGTCGCAAAGCGACGCAATTTAGATAGCCCAGCACGCAAGTGCTGGGTTGGCGAACGAGAAGTTTCGAGTCCGGAACGGACGGCACCATAACGAAAGCATTGAACTACTGCCCTGAATCCAGCCGAGCGATCTCCCGCCCGAACAGCGGGTTCGATGGAAATTCGGTACGCAGAGAAGCCAGCAACTCTCTAGCGTGGGTTTTATCGTGATCGCGAACATAGGCGATGGCCAGTAGGATATTCGCGAAGGGCGCGAGATAATGCCCGCGGTCCGCAACCAGCTTCAGCTCTTTAATTCCCGCCTGCTTGTCGCCCGAAACTCCGCCCAGCCGCACCAGCCACCGTAGCGGCGCCGCCATGCTGCCGATGAGATACTTGCTGATGCCGCCGGCAATGTGCGCGTCGTAACATTCTGGATCGACGGCCAGCGTTTGTTGCCCCCAGGCGTTTGCTTCTTTGGTGTAGCGCAAAGAAGCCACATTGCGTTTCTCGATCAAAGCCGCATAGTCGGCTTCCAGGCCGTTGGTAAGAGTCAGGGCAAACAAGGCGTCGCGATTCTTCGAATTTTTCGCCAGCTGATTACGCGCGAGAGTCTGCGCCTTTTGAATCTCGGCATCGAATCGGGCGCGTATCGCAGGATCAGCATTCAGCTTAGGGCGATTCTCGAATCTCTTATCCAGCTCAAAGAATTGCGACTCGAGCACTCCGAGCCGATGAAATTCCGAGAACAACAGACCCGCGGCATCGCAAGTTGGACCCATGGGGTCGTCTGGGTTGCTTTGCTCCCACTTCGCAAAGATTCCATGCGCGGCCTCGAAATCCAAACTATAGAGCAGTCGAAAGCCGTGGTCTAAAGGAGGCACAGACAACGCGGCTGTCGCCGCCCATGAGGGTAATGCCAGGAAGACGATCGCGGCAAAGCTGAACTCGATGTGGCGTCGGAGGCGCATCTCAGGCTGCCTCAGTATAGATGCGTTCGGCGCGGATCCTCCTGCCTGATTTCGTAAAAGAGTTGTAAACGGAGTTCGTTCAAGGGCAGTCCATCGAGGGGATTCGCGGGTTTGACCGCATTCGGCCCCTCTGCTAACGTCAAACGTTTCCTCTGACGAGAGATAGCCCGGTTTCCTTCGTGAACCTTCGTGCCCTTCGTGGTTGCAAGGTTTTGAGGTTGATGGCCTCAGAACCCTCCAGCACTTAGCAAGCAGGGAACAGAATCGAGCACCCTATGGCACTTAAATTCCGCGGAGTTGATTTCATCGCATTCGACACGCTTCTTAATGACGACGAACGTCTCGTCCGCGATACCGCCCGCAAATTCATCGAAGACAATCTCATTCCCATTATTGAAGAGTGCAACCGTGCCGGCCGCTTTCCCCGTGAATTGATCAGGCCCATGGGTGACCTGGGGTTCTTTGGCGCCAGCCTGAAAGGCTATGGCTGTGCCGGAATGTCGAACGTGGAATACGGCCTGGTCACTCAGGAACTGGAGCGCGGCGACTCCGGCGTGCGTTCGTTTGTGAGCGTGCAGTCGGCGCTGGTGATGTATCCCATTCACGCTTTTGGCAGCGATGAGCAAAAGAACACTTGGCTGCCTGCCATGCAAAAGGGCGAAAAGCTCGGCTGTTTCGGTTTGACTGAGCCCGATTTCGGTTCCAACCCCGGCGGCATGCGCACTCGCGCGCGCAAAGTCGGCAACGAATATGTGCTGAACGGCGAGAAGATGTGGATCACCTCGGGTTCAATCGCCGACGTGGCCGTGATCTGGGCGAAGACCGACGACGGCGGCAATTCGAACGACGGCAGCAGCATTCGCGGATTTCTGGTTGAGACCGACCGTCCCGGCTTCCGCGCCGAAGATATCCACGGCAAATGGTCGCTGCGGGCGTCGGTGACTTCTTCGCTTTCCTTGCAAGATGTGCATGTGCCGGCGTCAAATCTGCTGCCAAAATCGGGCGGCCTGAAGTCCCCGCTCATGTGCCTGAATCAGGCCCGCTATGGCATCGCATGGGGAGCGGTCGGCGCGGCCATGGCCTGCTACGACTGCGCGCTGCAATATTCGCAATTCCGCAAGCAGTTCCACAACGAGCCCATCGCATCGCGTCAATTAGTTCAGGAAAAACTGGCGTGGATGATCAGCGAGATCACCAAGGCACAACTGCTGGTGCTGCAGGTCGGCCGCCTCAAAGATCAGGAGAAAGTCCAGCACCAGCACATCTCGATGGCCAAGCGAAACAACGTCTGGATGGCGCTCGAATGCGCCCGCCTGTCCCGCGACATCCTCGGCGCCAACGGCGTCGCCGACGAGTACCCCATCATGCGCCACATGATGAATCTCGAGTCAGTGAAAACCTATGAGGGCACGCATGACATCCACACGCTGATCATTGGGCAGAGCGTGACCGGGATAGATGCGTTTTGAGTGGCTTCATGTACGGTGCCGGGGCTAGTGCCGAAGGCACGGTATGTGAAAGCCCGGCATGGCAATGCCGGGTAGGCATCACAAACGATTAGTCCCGCAGGGACGGCACACGCCTCACCCGAACGCCTCAACAGAATCAAACCGCATTCCCGATTTCCGGATCATCGTCTCAAACTCTGTTTCGTACGACCGGCTACGATGATGCTCTGCCTGGTGCTCGATGTAATCCACGACCGCGCCTTTATTTGAACTGCTGACGCTGAATGCGCCGTATCCTTCTTGCCACGCGAATGCGATTCCGTGTTGCCGAATCCATCGCGAAGAATTGGCCTTCAGAACTTGCACGGCCTTGGCCGGCGCCATATCGGATGGAAGGGCAATCAGCAGGTGGACATGATTCAGAACCCCTCCCGCTGCCAGCACCGGAATCCCATGATTTCGCCCGATGCCGGCAAAATTTCCAAAGCCGCGGGAGTAATTCGTCCGGAATAAGATTCGCGCGTTCCTTAGTACTGAAGACAAGATGGATGAGGATGTTTGGATATTTATGGGCCATCCGACAAATATGCACATCGCTGATGCGCATGTCTGTGACGAATAAACATCTGCCGTCCCTGAACGGGACTCTCTCCTCTTCTATTTTCCCCGGCACTGCCGTGCCGGGCTTTCACATTCCGCCCCTTCGGGGCT
>JBOGLH010000131.1:0-4144 GCA_050746025.1 Terriglobales bacterium
CCGCATAAAGTTTGCGCTCAAACGCCTCTTCATCAATCTCGGCTGGACGGCCCACGAATATGTGCTGTAGATACGGTTGCGAAGCGCGAGCCACGCGGCCGATGGCATCCCCGTTCACCGGCGTGTACCGCCATCCCAGCACGCTGAGGCCCTCTTCGCGGATGATGCGTTCGAGTACGCCTTCGCAGTTCAGGCGTGGATGCTTCTCAACCGGCAGGAAAGTCATACCGACGGCGTACTCGGCGGGTGCGGGCAAATCGAATCCGAGAGTAGCGCATTCGCGCACAAAAAATTTGTGAGGAATCTGAATAAGGACACCGGCGCCATCACCGGTCTCCGGATCGCAACCGCATGCGCCGCGATGCGTGAGGTTCACCAGAACCTGAATTCCCTGTTCGATGATCTGATGGCTTTGCTGACGCCGAATGCTGGCGACAAAACCCATTCCGCAGGCGTCGTGTTCGTGAGCCGGGTCATAAAGACCCTGTCGCGGCGGCAAACCGTTTTGTGTCTTCCAAAGCTGCAGTGGAATTTCCCCAGAGGCGTGCAGGATCGCACAACAATAGCTGTGTATCTCTTTGGTACCTCGATTGGTGGGTAAAAGTACAATTCAGAATTTCGATTCGGCAGATGGAAATTTTGCAAAATTCCCCGACGGCATTTTATGGCTGAGAGTAAGCGGTTGCGAGCCCCTGAGCGCAACTTTTTCGATTCGTCGCATCGAAAAAGCGGTTCGGTTTGCGAGTCTGAATCAGGTATATTGGGGTTTCGAATGTCGCCTGCGTCCCAGACAATGTTGTCGATGCCCACCGGCACAATGGGCACACGAATTACTGTCTGGCGTGGGCGTTGAGCGAGTCCTAAGCATCAGCTCAAGACCCACAGCCGGACGGCCAGTGGGTCTTTCGTTTTATGGCCAAATTTCCCCCAACCCATCCCGGAGACTAGGATGGATGGAGTCTTTTAGAAGGTATTCACATGATTGTGATGAAATTCGGCGGCACCTCAGTTGAAAGCGCCGAAGCCATTGAACGCGTCGCAAAAATTGTGGCCAGCCGGCTTGAGGGCTCGCCGCTGGTCGTGGTCAGCGCCATGGCCAAGGTCACAGACCAGCTGGTGAATATGGGGCAACTGGCCGCTTCCGGCGAGGCTGACGCCAGCCTGCAACTATTTCGATCGATGCGGGAGCGGCATTTTTCGACAGCAAACGCTTTGCTCGGATCAAAACGCGCCGCCAGCCTGGCGCCGAAACTCAATCCGCATTTTGTCGAGTTGGAGAATTTTTTGCGGGGACTAGCGGCGGTGCGCGAACTGACACCTCGTGGCAGCGACTACCTGCTTTCATTCGGGGAACTGATGTCCAGCCTGATAGTGGCTGATGCATTCGCGATTCGGGGACTGAATGCAGCCTGGGTCGATTCGCGGTCATGCGTGGTCACGGACGCAACTCATACCCGAGCCCTGCCGCAAATGACGGAGACACGTGAGAAGTCGAAGAAAAAAATCGCGCCTCTGCTGGCCAAGAAAAAAATTCCAATCATGGGCGGGTTCATCGCCGCCAGCACTGCAGGCGTGCCCACGACGTTAGGCCGCGGCGGATCGGATTATTCAGCAGCGATCATCGGCGCGGCGCTCGATGCCGACCGCATCGAGATTTGGACCGACGTCGAAGGCATGATGACCACCGACCCGCGCCTCTGTCCGGACGCGAAAACGATCAAGCAAATCAGCTTTAATGAAGCTGCCGAGCTGGCATATTTCGGGGCCAAGGTGCTTCACCCGGCGACTTTGCTTCCCGCAATTCACAAAAATATTCCAGTTTACGTGCTCAACTCGCGTAATCTGAAAAGCACCGGCACGGAAATCACGGCCCACGCTCCTCGCAGCCGCGATGTTTTCCGTGCGATCACCGCGAAAACCGGCGTCAGCATCGTGAATGTCGTCGCATCCCGCGGGATCATGGTGCACGGGTTTCTGCGATCAGTTTTCGAAGCGCTGGATCGTCATGCGACATCGGTGGACATCGTCGCCATTTCCGAGGTCAGCATGTCATTCACCATGGAAAGCAAGCGGCTGCCCAAGGCGCTGCTGGCGGAACTGGAAGAAATTGCCGACGTGTCATGTGACCACAAGCAAGCTATTGTTTGCCTGGTCGGCGAAGATATTCACGGGAAACCCGGAATTGCGGCCAGCGTTTTTAACACCATCGCGGCGGCGGATGTGAATATTCGCATGATTTCGCAGGGCGCCTCGGAATTGAACATTAGTTTTGTAATCCAGGAAAGCGACGTGCCCAAGGCTGTCCAACATTTACATGCGCAGTTTTTTCCCGCATCGGCAAAGACATCGGCACACAAGAATAACGGGAGCAGTAAACGGCCACGCGTAAACGGGCGAGGGCCGGTGAACCCGGGTGCCCGCGCCGCTAGCGCCAGTGCCGACGAAGGCAAAGAGATCGGCATGGAACTACATTCCTAGTCAATGTCGCACAAATGAAACCTGTCGCCAATTCATCCGATTCAGAAACCTCTCCGGCGGCTTTCGCAGAAAACGGCGGAAGGATGAATGTAGCAATCATCGGTTTCGGAACAGTTGGCAGTTCTGTCGCCCGAATTTTATCCGAGCGGGCAGGCGAAGACCTTCGCCTGACTCTTATCTTCAATCGACAAATCGCTCGGAAGCGAGTTGGGTCGCTCTCACCTGCGATCCGCTGGACCGAAAACATCAATGATGTTCTCTCGTCTGATGCGCACATTATCGTCGAACTGATTGGTGGCCTCGAGCCTGCGGGCGAGTGGATTCGAAAAGCCCTGAAATCCGGCAAGTCGGTGGTGACGGCAAACAAACAGCTAATCGCCCGGCACGGCGCGGAGCTGGTTAGATTGGCGCTCGAGAACGGGCAACACATTGCCTTCGGAGCGTCGGTTGCGGGTGGCGTTCCGGTGATCTCCGGCTTGCAGGAAGGCCTGGCAGGCGATGAACTGGTAGAAATTTGCGGGATTCTGAATGGGACCTGCAACTATATTCTGACCCGCATTGAGAGCGCAGGCGTGAGTTTCGCCGAGGCATTAGAGGAAGCGCAAAAACTGGGCTTCGCCGAAGCCGATCCAACCGAGGATATTGATGGCTTTGACGCGCGAGCCAAACTTACGATTCTGGCGCGAACTGGATTGCGGGTTTCTGCCGATTTGGAAAGTATTTCTGCCGGAACGATTTCGGTAATTGAGCCGGTTGATTTCGAATATGCCAAATTGCTCGACTGCACGATTCGCCAACTCTCTCGCGCGCGAAAAACTTCGAAAAAATTGTTTGCGACCGTTGGACCGGCGCTGGTCCACGCGTCTTCGCCATTGGCTCGCGTCGAAGGCGCGCGCAACCTGGTAATGTCCACCGGCAAGTTCGGCGGTGAAACTGTTTTTGCCGGTCATGGCGCCGGCGGGCACCCCACGGCCGTCGCCGTGGTTTCAGACCTGATCGCCATCGCGCGCTCCCGACAGGTGAATGGAGCGGTGCTTGGTGAGGGTGAGGTTCCTGACGTATCCGTGAGCGCCGACTTCACATCTCGGCACTATCTCCGATTCACCGTGCAGGACGAGCCCGGTATCATCGCTTCATTAGCGACGATTTTTTCGCAACTCGGAATCAATATCGATTCGGTTTTTCAGAAGCCGGGGTACTCGAAATCGAAGCTGCCGTTTGTCATCACTCTCGAACCCTGCCCGGCGTCATTGGTCGACACAGCGTTAACCCAAATTGCGTCTCTCAAATTCCACGTGCAGCCCTGCCTGAGTCTACCTATCCTCGATTAGGGTTGATTGGCTCGGGATGGGGTGTCCGAAGAAGTTATGCAATCGCCCGCTTGTCCCGCGAAAACGCTTTTTGAATGAGCGTGTAGCGTGCCGCACCGATAAGTCCTGCATCATCATTCAAAACTATTTTCACCGGCATATCCTGCAGAAGCGGCTGCATTCGCCCCTTATCCAGAAAAGATTTCATGAAAATGGGGTCGCGCATCTTAGGCACAATTTTTGCGGCGATGCTGCCTCCGATAAAGACTCCGCCTGTCGCCATGAAGTTGAGCGCGCAGTTGCCGGTTTCGGATCCGTAAACACTGACGAAGATCGACAATGTCCGTTCACAGATG
>JBOGLH010000132.1:0-8876 GCA_050746025.1 Terriglobales bacterium
CGGTGTTGTCATGGACGTACTGGGCCATGTCGCCATCGAGCATGGAAAGCGCCGCGGTGTAGGCGGAGTTTCCGCTTCCGCCGGGAACTTCGTTATCCGGAATGCCTCCCAGTTCGTTGTACTGCACCCAGAAATCTGTCTCCAGGATTTCAGCAGCAGCCGCGAACCTGAGCAGCGCGGCATCTCCCTTGGTCAAACGGCCGCCGTGTTCCTCTGGTCCTTGATCTGCGAACGCTAACGGGCTACTAGACAAAAGTGCAGCGCCCATGGCGGCGGTGCCAGCCGTGGTCAGCCCGGTCCTGATGAACGAGCGCCGGTCGACCGCGTTGGATGAGGCTTTGGGTGTGTTTTTCATAGATATGCTCCTTGCAGGATTCGGTCGTGCACGCCCAACCGGGAAATCGGAGTAAGGCACGAACCTAAAAGTGAACGTAGCCAGTCATGCGCCGGGAATTGTCAATCGTAGTGCTCACTTGTGTAATTTCTTTGTTGGGGATTTATCTCCAGAGTTGCTGACGCACGATATCGGCTTCCAATGCTCGCCTTTGTGAGTGGGAATACAATGGATGTATGCGGCGGGTTTATCTCGACAACAACGCCACGACGCCAGTATTGCCGGAAGTTCTCGAGGCAATGCGGCCGTATTTCGGCGAACATTTCGGGAACGCGTCCTCTATCCATCACCACGGCCAGGAGACACGGGCTGCCGTCGAGCGCGCCCGGGATTCGGTTTCTGCTCTGTTCGGTTGCCGTCCCGCTGAGGTGGTATTTACCAGCGGCGGTACTGAGGCTGACAATCTCGCGATAGCCGGGCTGGTGCGGGACGGTGATCACGTCATCAGTTCCACTATCGAGCACCATGCTGTGCTTAATTCCTGCAAGCGTTTGCAGGAGCGGGGAATTGAAGTCACCTACGTGCCGGTGGATGGACGATGTCTCGTTGATCCGGACGACGTTCGGCGCGCATTGCGACCGAACACTAAGCTCGTCAGCATCATGATGGCCAACAACGAAACCGGAGTGTTGCAGCCGGTGAACGCAATAGGCAAGGTTTGCGCCGAAGCGGATGTTTATTTTCATACTGACGCAGTGCAGGCAGCGTCGAAAGTCCCGATCAAAGTGAAGGAAACTGGTTGCGATCTGCTTTCCATCTCTGGTCACAAGTTCCACGCGCCGCAAGGTGTGGGTGCGCTTTACGTGCGTAAGGGAACTACTCTCGAACCTTTGTTCCACGGCGGTAGCCACGAACGCTCGCGCCGCGCTGGGACAGAGAACGTTCCCGGAATTGTCGGCTTGGGCAAAGCTGCTGAGCTGGCATTGAAGGGCTTTGAAAACGGGGACGATCGGGAGATCGCCGCGCTTCGCGATAAGCTTGAGTCCTCCATTCTGCGGAACGTGGAAGCTGCGGGAGTGAATGGAGAGGGTGCTCCGCGAGTTCCAAACACTTCGAACATTTACTTCGATTACATCGAGGGCGAAGCGCTCATCATTTCGCTGGACCTCAAGGGCCTTGCAGTTTCCACCGGTGCAGCCTGTTCTTCAGGAGCAATCGAGCCTTCGCACGTGCTGACTGCCATGGGATTGCGACCTGACCGGGCGCGCGCCAGCATCCGCTTTAGCCTGGGCAAGCAGAATACCTCAGACGATGTTGATTTCGCGATCGAACTTGTGCCCGCATCCGTAGCGCGGCTCCGCGAGTTGTCGCCGCTGTACAACAAAAATCAAACCCAGTCCGTGTAGGCGCGCGGTCACGCTCGCCAGCCCCGTCACAGGTACAATTAAGAGATTGTGGGGAGACGGGCGTTCCCGCCCGTCTAGCTCAGCCTGTTACCTGAAGCGCGAAGACGTCCGTCTCCCACAATGTAAGTAATATGCCGAACCACGACACCATTGCCGTCGCCATGTCGGGAGGAGTTGACTCCTCGACCGTTGCGGCCATGCTGCGTGTCGAGGGATCGAACGTCATCGGTCTGACGATGCAACTGTGGAACCAGCGACGGCTCGCCGGGCGCGAGGGCATGCCCGAAACCGTGACTGGGCGCTGCTGCTCGCTCGACGATGTGTATGACGCTCGCCGCGTCGCCGAGACCATCGGCATTCCTTATTACGTGGTCAATCACGAAGACCGTTTTGAGCGCGAGGTGGTCCGCCCGTTTGTGCAGGAGTATCTCTCCGGACGAACGCCGATTCCATGCAGCCTCTGCAATAACCATTTGAAGTTCGATCAACTGCTCACCGTGGCGCAGCAGATCGGCGCCGATGCGGTCGCGACCGGGCACTACGCACGGGTCGAGTTCGACGATAGTAGCAATCGTTGGCTCCTCAAGCGCCCGATTGATCGAGCCAAGGACCAGACGTATTTTCTTTTTGGACTCACGCAGGAGCAGCTCAGCCGCACCCTGTTTCCGCTGGGCGGAATGACCAAGCCCGAGGTACGCGAGCTGGCCCGCAAGTACGGTTTGGCTCTCGCCGAGAAGCCCGACTCGCAGGAGATTTGTTTTGTTCCCGGGGGCGATTACAAGCAGTTCATCAACGCGTACCTGGCCGAGCAGGGCGACTCGCTTCCCGACACGGCGGGCGAATTGGTCACCGCTGACGGCCACGTAATCGGCGAGCATACCGGCATTCACAACTTTACCGTGGGACAGCGCAAGGGACTCGGTGTTGCGACCGGTTCGCCGCTCTACGTTTTGCAGATCAAGGGCGACAAGCGCCAGGTCGTGGTCGGCGAGCAGGAGAGTCTTTATTCACGAACGCTGACCACGAAGCGGAGCAATCTGATTTCGGTGAACGAACTGCATGAGCCGATGCGAGTCAGCGTGAAGATTCGCCATCGCCATGAGCCAGCTGCGGCCACAATCGAGATGACCGGCACTGATGAAGTCCTGGTGGTGTTCGATCAACCGCAGCGCGCCGTCACCCCAGGACAGGCCGCAGTCTTCTACGATGGAGATATCGTTGTAGGCGGCGGCTGGATCAGTTAATCCCTCTCTTGTCCTGTGGTACTCTGAGCCAGTTTGCACTCTACTTTTTGCCTTTCGAAATATGCCTGACATCCTCGAGCGGTTAAAAATATTGCTGGAGTCTTCGACTCCGATTCTGATCCTGGAAACCGTCGAAGAGACTCGAGCAGTCAGGCTGGTGCACACCGCCGCTTCACCGTTAAATCTCGCGGTTTTCGAGTGGACGATTGCCAGCGGCCTGGTTCGCTGCGGCGAAGGGCCGCATGAGCTTCGAGTTCCAGCCTCAGCCCGCGGGCAAACGAGTTTTTCAGCAGATTCGGGCGCGCAGGCAATCTACAACAGCCGCGATCCTTCGCAGGCACTAAGTAACCTCGAAGCTATTTCGGTCGAAGCGGTCTTCATCCTGAAAGATTTTCACCGCCATATGGCCGATCCGGTGGTAGTGAGAAAACTGCGCGATGTTGGGCAGAAGTTTTCGGCCAACCGGCGGACGGTCGTAATCACCGCGCCGACCATCGAGGTCCCGCCTGAGCTCGCGAGTCTGGCGGAATTCCTGGAACTCCCGCTACCTGATAAGTCACGCCTGCGCCAGATAATTGATGAAGTTTTCATGCGTCTCGCGCAGGGTCATAACCTACATCGCACTCTCGACCCGGCTGGTATGGATGCTGTGGCCGACAATTTGCGTGGCTTGACCGAAGAAGAAGCCGATCGCGCCATCTCCCACGCAATTGTGATCCGCAGTGGCTTAACGCCGGAGACTGTGACGGACGTGCTCGACGCCAAGAAAGACTTGCTGCGGCATTCGGGATCGCTGGAGTTCATAGAGTGTTCAGAAAAACTGTCGGGCGTCGGCGGCCTGGAAAACCTGAAGCAATGGCTGGCGCAACGTCGGGGCTCGTGGGAAGATTCGGCGCGGCAATTTGGCCTGGATCCGGCACGTGGCGTGATTATTCTGGGCGTGCAGGGCTGCGGAAAATCGCTTTCTGCGCGCGCGATTGCGGGTGAGTGGAACCTTCCTTTAGTCAAATTCGACAGCGCGGCCATTTATGACAAATATATCGGCGAGAGTGAAAAGCATATCCAGCAGGTCTTTCGAGTCGCCGAAGCCCTGGCGCCATGTGTCCTCTGGATTGATGAACTGGAAAAAGTTTTTGCCGGAAGCGGCACCGATTCAGCGTCGGTGGATGCCGGCGTTTCGTCTCGCCTGCTGGGTTCGTTTCTCTCTTGGATGCAGGACCGCAAGGCACCGGTTTTCGTAGCTGCGACTTGTAACAACGTTACGGCCTTACCGCCAGAGTTGATCCGCAAGGGGCGGTTTGACGAATTGTTCTTCGTTGATTTACCGGCCCAGTTGGAGCGAAAACAAATTTTTGGTTTACAACTCGCCAAACATAACCGGGAATCTGCGGCCTTTGATTTGGATCGCGTTGCCACCGCAGCGCGAGGTTTTTCTGGGGCCGAAATCGAGGCAGCGGTACAAAGTGCGTTGTATAAGGCGTACAGCGGTAAGCGAGAACTGAGCACGCAGATTCTTCTGGATGTAATTTTGCAGACCGTGCCCTTGTCGGTGACCCGAGCCGAAGAGATTGAAGCCCAACGCGCCTGGGCCAAAACCCGCGCTGTGCCGGCATCAGCTCAGAGCACCAAGGGCGAATCAGCTTAAATTAAAGCCTGATCGGAGACATGAATGGCCACACTGGGCCTGATTGAATATAAAGACGCCAGCCCCGAAGTTCGCGTCGTCTATGACGACATCATGAAGACACGGAAAACCGACTGGATCAATAATTTCTGGAAGGCGCTGGCTAACGATCCTGCAACGCTCAAGCGAACTTGGGAAGATATCAAACAGATCATGGCGCCGGGCGCCATCGATGCGCTCACCAAGGAATTGATCTATGTTGCCGTCAGCGTCAGCAACCAGTGCGGCTACTGCATAGCTTCGCACACTGCATCAGCGCGAAAAAAGGGAATGAGCGATGACATGTTCCGGGAGTTGATGGCAGTGGTCGGAATGGCAAACGAGACCAACCGGTTATCGGCGGGATATCAGATCGAGATCGATCCGCAATTCAAAGTTTAGCTTGAGGTTGATGCATGGCGCATAAATTTAGCACTTCTTATGTCGAAGATTCGCTTTCGCTGTTTCGGTATTACAAAAAACTTTCGGAGGGCGCGATGGAGCAGCTCTCTGATGAGCAATTGTTCACGGCGCTAGACGAAGAGATGAATTCCGTCGCGATTATTGTGAAACACATGGCGGGCAACATGCGCTCACGCTGGACGGATTTCCTGACCAGCGATGGAGAAAAGCCTGGCCGCAATCGCGATAACGAATTCGTAGCTCCGTCCGCCACTCGCACCGAATTGATGCGAGTGTGGAATGACGGTTGGGAAAGAATTTTTCACGCGCTCGAGCCTTTGTCCAATGCTGACCTGGAGCGCGAAGTATTTATTCGTGGCGAGCCGCATTCTGTGATGCAGGCTATTAATCGTCAGATCGCACACTACGCATATCACTGCGGACAGATCGTATTTTTGGCGAAGCACCTGAAAGGAAGTAGCTGGAAATCACTGAGCGTGCCACGGAACAAGTCAGTGGAGTTTAACAGGAAGGTGTTGGCTGGAGAGGCCAGCCAGAGATAACCGATTGCAGATTGAAGATTTCAGATTGAAGATTTCAGGAACTCGACGATTTCAGACTTCAGTTTTGGAACTAAACTCGATTTTTTAAATCTTCAATCTGAAATCTTCAATCTGCAATCTTCGTGCCCATTTTCGGCTTTGAGAACTTGAACTCATGCGCCTTCATATCCACTTTTCTCCCTCGAAAGCGCACTCCTTCAGCTTCCAGTTGAAACCGCTGTTCCATCGCGGAGTCACCGCGTAACTTTATTTCCCCGCCGGATCCCAGGACCCGTTGCCACGGCAATCCTGCAGATGAATGAAGGGCGCGAGCGACTTGCCGTGCCGCTCCAGCGAATCCCGCCGCCCGCGCAACGGCTCCGTAGGTTGAAACCTTGCCGCGAGGAATTTGCCGGATAGCAGCCCGAATGCGGGCATAAATCGGCGAAGGAGTTGCGGTACCACGACTTCGCTTCGTACCCTTACGCCGCGGCGGATTTACGGAATGACTCGACGGCTTCTTCTTCCGTCTCATACACCTCGAATACGGTCAGCAGCTTCGTAACCTGCAACAGGTCGCCGACGCGGCGCGTCAAACGCGCTAGTTTGATTGCTCCGCCTGCACTTCGCGCGCTGGTGTAAAGAGCGACCAGCGTCCCTAACCCGCCGCTGTCAATGTAGTTCACTTCGCCGAGGTTGAGCACCACTCGGGCACCTTCGGAAATCAGGCTCTTTACCTGATCTCGCAGTTCAGAAGTCTCTTCCCCGAAGACAATTCGTCCGGCGCAATCCACCACGACAATTCCGTCGTTCAATTTGTGGGCAGTCAGCTTCAGTTGCATGGCAGGCCTCTTTTCTGAGACAAGAAGGGTAGCTCCAAATCGGCATACAGGCAAGGCTTTTATAGCGGAATACCACCGCCCCGCAACCTCCTTGCAGCGCCGATTCAGGGGTTTAGAGATCACGTATAATCACTTATCTTCCTTCATGAGCTACCAGGTCCTTGCCAGAAAGTACCGGCCGCAGAAATTCTCCGAGGTCATCGGGCAGGAGCACGTTACCCGCACCCTAAAAAACGCCATTGAGCAGGAGCGCATCGCTCACGGCTACATTTTCAGCGGGCATCGCGGCATCGGCAAAACCACGGTCGCCCGTATTTTAGCCATGGCATTGAACTGCCGCTCCTCTGAAAAGCCCGTTGCGGAGCCATGCGGAGTGTGCGACTCCTGCACTGAAATTCGCGCGGGCAACGCCGTCGATGTAATTGAAATCGACGCTGCCACGAATCGAGGAATTGACGAAATTCGCGAGCTGCGCGAGGCAGCGAGGTACCGCCCGGCGCGTGACCGCTTCAAGATTTATATTCTCGACGAAGCCCATCAGATCACCGACGCCGCGTTCAACGCGTTATTGAAAACGTTGGAAGAGCCGCCCGGGCATGTCGTCTTCATGCTGGCAACAACTCAGCCCGAAGATATTCCACAGACCATTCGCTCTCGCTGTCAGCATTTCAGTTTTCGCGCGGTGAAGTTCGAGCAAATCGTGGAGCAGCTCAGAGACCTTTGCGGCCGGGAAAATATTCAGGCGGACGACGACGCGCTTGCGCTGCTGGCCGAGGCTGGCGACGGCTCTATGCGCGATGCTCTCTCCATCCTCGATCAGGCGATTGCGTCGAGCCAGGGAAAATTATCGGCGGAGGCCGTGCGGCAGCTGATCGGAGTGGCGCCTTCGGGAATCCTTGAAGAAATCATGCAGGCGGTATCACGCAGCTCGAGTGAAGAAATATTGCAGACGGTCGACCGATTGTTGGCAGAAGGCCAGAATCCGGTACATTTCGCCCGGCAGTTGGTGCGATTTCTGCGGAACGCTACGGTCGCGAAGGTCGCGGGCGCAGATTCTTCCTTGCTTCAAATATCCTCGGATGAGCGTGCCCGCGTGGCCCGCATTGCCGAACTTTTCAGCGAAGAAGAACTGACGCGGCATCTGCAAATTATCCTGCGCACTCATTCCGAACTCGGCTACCGGCAGGAACAGCGATTTCATCTTGAACTAGGACTTTTAAAGCTGGCCCATGCGCAGCGCCTCTTGCCGCTGGAGCAATTGCTCAGCGGGGTTGAGACAAATCGTCCAGTGACTACAGAGCGAAAACTGACGCTCGCGCCTGAGCCCAGAAAAGCGGAGCCCGTGACCGCGGCGCGACCTTTTGTCTCTCCGTTCGCGGCGGATTCGGCACGCAAGGGAACACCGCGATCGGAATGTTCGGCCGAGAATAGTGCACCCCCAGCGCGTCCATCTCCTGCAGCGACCAATGCGACCCCGGTAATTATGGGATCCGCGGCCCCGGCTGTGGCTGCGCACCCGCAGCCGGTGGCGAATCCGCAAGCGCAGAAGCCGGATGTCGAGCAAGTCCGCGCGGCGGTTCTCACCGCACTATCCAAGGCCGCACAAAGCCTTCTTTGCTCCATGCTCGATGGCGGAGAATGGAAGGTGGAAGGCAATCAACTGATTATTTCCATCGCTGCTTCAGCAACCCTGATTGAAATGTCGGTCAGCGCCGACGCGAGGCGCCTGATGATCGCTGCCGCCAGCGGAGTGCTGGGGTGCGCAGTTAAGCTGCAAATCGTGCCCGGCGCAAACCCGGGATCAGCCCCACAGAAATCCACCGCGTCTTACGCCAATGGTAGTAGCCGCGCGCGGGCCGAGGAAGAGCCGGTGGTCCGCCGGATGAAGGAAAAATTCGGAGCCGAGATCCGTACCGTCATCGACTATCGGAAAGAGAAGTAAGTTTCTTATGAGCGGATTTAATATTCAGGAACTGATGTCCCAAGCCAAGCAGCAGTACGAAGTCCTGCAAAAGAAAATGCAGGAGACGGTGGTCGAAGGCTCGGCCGGGGGCGGCACGGTCACGGTAAAGATGGACGGGCGCAAGCAAGTCTTGAGCATAAAAATAGATCCCGAAGCTGTGAAAGCTGAGGATTTAGAAATGTTACAGGATCTCATCACCGCAGCCATCAACGGCGCCGGCAAAAAAATAGATGACAGCATGCAATCGGTAATGGGCGGAATGCTCGGGGGAATGGGAATTCCGGGAATTTAGAATTCAATCATTGAATCATCGGATCATTGAATCATTAAACTTGACGATCCAAATAATTTTCGATGATTGAATCTCTGAATGATTCAATGACTCAATTTCATGTCTCGCTTTGCTGAACCCATGGCTCGTCTGATTGACGAGCTGAAAAAACTTCCCGGCGTTGGCAGCAAGTCTGCCCAGCGGCTGGC
>JBOGLH010000133.1:0-33294 GCA_050746025.1 Terriglobales bacterium
GTTTATTCTTCAGCAACAAATCGGCGACCAATGCTCGGTCACAAATGTCGCCCTGCACGAATCTGTATCTGCTATCTGAGGCGACGGAAGCCAGGTTGGCAGGGTTCCCCGCATAACTAAGTTTGTCCAGATTAATGACACTCGACGGCTCGCTAACAAGCCATTGCAGAATGAAATTGGATCCGATAAATCCCGCGCCGCCGGTAACCAGAATTGTGTCAGGATGATTTTCCAAGCTTGATCCGTCTAGTTACGAAGGGCGTCAATCACCAAGGGCACTAAGGTACACGAAGGGAAAACCGTGAGACGAAAATAAGAGCTTCTTTGCACTTTGGATTGTTTTTCCTTCGTGCTACTTCGTGCCCTTCGTGGTTAAAGGTCTTGCAACGCCTGCGAAACCGCTGACGATATTATCCGGTATTTTGCTGGATTTGTCCGCTGTCGGGTTATGGACATCGAATGCGGTGGGTTACGAAGCGACTACCATTTGCGACTGCTGTTCAATATCGCGCTCCAATAACACCTTAGTGAAGACATCGCGATCCACGTTGCCCCCGGTCGCAACGAGTGCGATCCGTTTTCCCGCGACTGAGCTTTTTTCTTTCAGAGCAGCAGCCAACGATGCTGCGCCCGCGCCTTCAATCACGTTATGAGTGTCTGAAAAATAGATCCGCATGGCACGGCGAATTTCATCATCGCTGACCGTAACTATGTGATCGACATTCTTTTGTATGATCTCGAGCGCATCATCATCGGGCACGCGGCAAGCCATCCCGTCGGCTATGACAGTCGTTACCGGCGCCTCGATTCGGCGCCCAGCTTCAAAAGAAAAAGCGTATGCAGGTGCGCCCTCAGCCGCAACTCCGATGATTTTAGTTTTCAACTTCATACCGTTGCGCACCGCACATGCGGCGCAGATGCCCGATCCCATTCCAATGGGCGCATAGACGGCGTCGAGATCAGAAACAGCCGTAAACAATTCCATCCAATAGGTCGCGACCCCGGTTACGATATCGTGATGAAAGGGTGGGATAAAGTGCAGGCCTTGTTCCCGGGACAGCTTTTGCGCATGCTCGCGCGATTCCTGGAAATCCTGTCCGAACTCAATCAGGCGCGCGCCCTGGCTTCGCATTGCCGCATTTTTTTCTACGCTGTTACTGTGTGGCACCACAATCGTCACCGGAACGTTAAACCGCTGACCGCCAAGAGCCACTGACTGGCCGTGATTGCCGCGAGTGGCTGTGATAATCCCTTTTATGCTGTTCCCGCTGCGAAAAAGTTGTGCCGCATAAAAAACTGCAGACCGCGCCTTGAATGCGCCAATTGGAGTATGGTTCTCGTGCTTTATCCAAACGCGAGCTTCAAGTTTCTGGTTGAGCAAAGGCCAGGAAATCTGCGGAGTGGGCAGCATCAACTGATACACAAGCTTTTGCGCCTCGGCGATTTCCTGCAGCGTGGGTAATTGTATTGCCATTTTCGTAATTCGATGTTCAATGTACATTCAAATGACTCACTTTTTTATATCCGGTCCGGTCGAGTCAAGGGAACTTTGAATTCAGCAGGAACGTAGTTCTGAGCTGCAGGATCTTGGGTTGGACGTTCGCAGATTTCATCTGCCCAGAGAGAATAAGTTGAAAGCATTGCAATCTCTTACGCTTCCGGTCGTCTTGGTGCTGCTTTTAATGGCGCTGCTGGCGGGAGGAGCGGCGTGGCGGGAATCGGTGACGGTAGATGAAGTAGCACACACCGGAGCTGGCGTCAGTTACCTGCAAAAGCTCGACATGCGAATGAACGAGGAACATCCGCCGCTGGCCAAGATAGTGGCTGCGGTGCCGCTGGCATTGCGAGGTGTACGGGCTGACTATTCGCATATTTCTTGGACCTTCAGCGGCGCAAGAATGTTCAACGAGTACCTGGGCGAATGGGTCTTTGGACACTGGTTCTTGATGCGATGGAATGACCCTGTCTCAACTATGAGGTGGGCACGCGCTCCCATGTTGCTGGTCATGTTGCTTCTGGGGTTCGTACTCTACACCTTCGGGGTACGGTTGGGAGACAGTCCCTTGGGCGGATTGCTATGTTTAATCGTGTACGCCACTATGCCCGTTTTCCTGGCATTCGGGCCGCTCGTGATCACCGACATCGTGGTGACCTTGTTTTGGATTTTGGCGATATGGCTGTTGCCGGGCATGTGGCAGTCACCCAGCCGAAGACAGGTGCTTTATTTCGGCCTGGCTATGGCGGGAGCGTTTCTCTCGAAGTTTTCGTCGGGATTGTTGTTCTTCGTATTTCCGGCGGTTGCAGTCAGTATGAGGCTTTGGCCGCTGCCGGAACAGCCAACTGAAAAGAAAGAACGCCGTGCGTGGCGATGGCGCGCCTGGGGCAACATTGCTAAAGCTACGCTATGGGCTTCGCTCGTGGTTTATCTCGTATACCTGATTTTTTCGTGGAACGAGCCCACAGATTCATTCAGCATGATTCCGCATTTTCCAGCTTCACCATTTCTCCGGCGAATGCTGATGCCAATATGGAAGTACTTGCGCGGGCTGATCGGATTCGCATTCGGCGCGGGAAGTCGGCCTACGTATATTCTTGGCCATCCTTATTCACACGGTGTTTGGTTTTACTTTCCTGTCCTTACGCTTCTGAAATCGCCACTCGCGTTTCTGCTCTTGCTGGTGCTGGCTATTGCAATTGCCGTGGTAATTAAGACGCGACGGGGGACGCAATTTTTCGCGATTCCCGCCGGAATGGAACTGCACTGGCGATGCATCTGGGTATCACTGGTGATCTTTACAGTTGCGTGCATGCTGAATCGGCTGGATATCAGCATCCGACATTTCTCTATTTCGCTCGCATTGATGATCCTTTTGTTAGCGCCGTTACCGAGGATGCTGGAGCATCTGCGGGCAGAAAATTGGAGGCCTGCCCGGGCCGCGGCTTGGGTCACGGTTGCGCTGGCGGGGATGGCGGTGTTTACTGCAATTCGTGCGTATCCAAATTATTTTTCATTCATCAACTCGCTTGGCATGGGTCGCCCCGGATATTTGCTGGTCAACGATTCAAATCTCGATTGGAACCACGCGCTCCCAGAAGTAGAAAAGTTCGTCAGTCAGCATGGACTCAATAATGTGCTGCTCGATGATTATGGCCTCTCAGAGCCGCAGGCTTACGTCCCGGAAGCACAGCCTTGGGATTGTCAGAAACCTGGTGCATCTGACGGTGAGCAGTGGGCAGTCGTTTCAGCCAACCTAATGGTGGACGGCAGCAACTGTGTTTGGCTAATGCATTACCCTCATCAGGAGCTTGCCGGAGGTAGCATGTACGCGTTTCAACTGCCGCATGTAATTCCGGCTACGGGCACGCCAGGCGGACCGCCCACCCCGGAGAACTACCGGTTTTTCGGCGGCATGGGTGTGAACGGAGAGGATTTTCGAACGATCATCGGTAGATGCGTACGTGATCCGCAACAGCTCGGTCCTACAATACGTCGCTTCACAGAGATGAGCCAGAATCAAAAACAACACTGAAGCATGAGGCTGCCTTTGTGTTGATTTAAAGGGCGGTAATCAGCTCGAGGAAATACAGAAGGGTGGCGGTTGCCGCCACCCCTGGAATTGATCGCTATTTCTGCGGAGGCTGGGAGTTGCTCGGCGGTGTAGTTGGCTGGCTTTCCTGCTGTTGCTGCCGGACGCGCTCCTGCTGCATTTGTGCCAACTTTTGCAGCTGCTCTGGAGTCAGAATGGCCTTAATTTTCGGCGAGGCCTGCGCGCGAATCTGATTGGCCTTGTCGATTTTTTGTGCCTGACTCATCGAGTTGTCGTTGCGCAACGCCTCCATCTGCTGGTTCTCGTCCGCAATGATAGGACGGAGCTTGGCTTTTTGTTCGTCGGTCAGGCTCAACGGATTGTCTTCGTTAGCCTGGGCTTGCGCGCTATTTGGAGTTGCCGTCGACGGCGCATTCTGCTGCACGGACGACGGGGGAGCCGGTGCGGCCTGAGCCGGGGCTGACTGTGATGGGGGATTGGTCGCCGACGATTGTGCAGCGGCCGGCAGGCTAATCGCCAACGCCAGTGCAAACGACAGAATGGATAATTTCGAGATTTGCATGTTGCTCCTTTGTTGACGAGTGACTGATTTCAACCTGCGGGAACTCTCCCGCGGCACGAGTTCGTCAGATGAGGCATTTGGGACACTGGGTTGCCGGAATGCCGGAAAGTATAAGCCGATCAGCTCTCGATTGCAGCCAAAATTGCGCGTTTGGTGAAGACTCTGATCATCTCGCGCCGGTATTCTGGAGTTAATGCGGAAGTTGTAAGGGGCTTGGCAGTTCGGGCGGCGAGTTCAGCAGAGTGCTCGACGGCCTGGTCGTCCATGATGCCGTTGTTCGTCATCGAACTTAGACCTGTGACGATCACTGGCGCCGGATTCACCGCCGTTAGTGCAATCTGAATATCTTGAATGTGGCCATTGGACCGCTTTATTGCGACGGCGACTCCGGCGAGGGGATAGTCGATTGAGCCGCGGACACGTAGCTTTCGGTAGGTGCCGCGATAGCCATACGAAGAGCGCGGAAGAATAATCTTCGTCACCAGTTCATTCGGCTGCAGCCGCCGATAGTTGTCACCTTCACCGGTATAAAACTCGTGGAGTGGAATCCGCCGGCTTTCAGAGGCGCTGGCGATTTCAATCTCCGCATGCAGGCAGAGTAAAGCAGGAGGTGTGTCGCCCGAGAACGCCGCCCAACACTTACTTCCGCCCGGGGCTACATGGCACAGGTCGCCATCTTTCTTGATGCAGAATCCGCATGACTTTCTCCAGGTCAGCGACTGGTTGTACCACAGGCAGCGCGTGTCGAGGCAGATGTTGCCGCCGATTGTGCCCATGTGCCGAATCAGCGGCGAAGCCACGGTTTTGGCGGCTTCGGTCAGAACGGGATAATTTTTCTTCAGGACCGATGAATGTTCGATCTCATTCAAAGTGGTCAACGCTCCAATTTCGATTCCCTGCTCTGTTTCGCGAATTCCTTTGAGTTCTTGCACGCGTCGAAGGTCTAAAACATGCTTCGGCTCGAACAACTTCTGCCGCATGGAAGGAAGCAGGTCCGTGCCGCCCGCGAGCACGCGCGTGGCACCGCGGTATTCGCTCAATTGGGCGAGTGCGTCAGGAAGAGTTCGCGGGCGAACGAGTTGGAATTCGGAGAGACTCATAAAATCTTAGCTACGTAGAAAAACTAAGGAACACACAATTTCACAGAGGATCCCCCCTCTTTGTGTGTTCGTTCACCTCTGTGTTCCTCTGTGCTTCAAGCTTTCCGCGCTGGGTCTAACTGGTGCCGCTGGGCGCCCTTGCCTTTAAACCAAACCGCACCGCCATGCTCACGGAATTTTTTCGGTGCAGTCGGATCGACTCCTTCGGTTAAATTCAATGGCTTGGCATTTTTTTTGGCACGCAACGCTGCCAGGACCCGCTCGGGCGTGAATGGCGATTCGTGTAAACGGATTCCGACTGCATCGTAAATTGCATTCGAAATTGCCGGAATGGTGGCCGCCAGCGCCCCTTCGCTGCATTCTTTGGCGCCGAAGGGACCTTCGGGATCGATGCTTTCGACGATCATCGCTTCGACTTCCGGCGACTCCACCGACGACGGGCTGCGGTACTCGAGCAGACCGGGATTCATCAGCAGGCCATCTTTCCAGATCATTTCTTCCGTGAGCGCCTGGCCCATGCCCATCCAGACCGAGCCGATCACCTGGCCTTCGACAGCAACGGGGTTTAGCGCGCGGCCGCAATCGTGCGCGGCCCAGACTTTGTGGACCGTGACTTCGCCCGTGTCTTCATCCACGCTGACTTCGGCTACCTGCGCCGAGTAAGAATAGGCGGGCGAGGGCCCAACGCCTCCGCCTTTGTGCTTGCCGCCGCGCGCCTCGGGAGGAGGAGCATAGGATCCAGTTCCCGTGAGCGCGCCGTGAAAATCGATCGCTGCGACCACAGCTTCTTCAAAAGACATTGATTCTTTCGGCGTCTCATCTTCTTTGCGTTTTTGCTGCAACGACCCACGAAGAATTTGGCCTTCAACCCGGCCGGAAACAGTTGCCGAACCAGGCTCGGCGTTCTGAGACAGACCATGTGAGGAGTGAGACGGACCATGTGGGGACGGGCGCCCTCGCCCGTCCGGCCCGCGCGGTTCTTGCGCGGGCATGCCCTTCCGGACGATCACATCGCCTCGAAACAAAAGCTCCTCAGGAGCACACCCCATCTTCTTCGCCGCCGCGGCTGCAATTTGTTTCTTCACCGCTTCAGCTGCTCGCAGCGTCGCATTGCCCGCCATGAAAGTAACGCGGCTGGAGTACGACCCGATGTCGATCGGCGTGAGGTCAGTATCCGCGGCCACAATCCTGATCCGCGTCAGCAAACACCCCAGCACCTCCGCTGCAATTTGCGCTGTCATCGTGTCCGAACCCTGACCGATCTCCGACGCCCCGGTATAAACCACAACACCGCCATCGCGATCGATCTTGATGTTCACGGTCGAGTGCGGCATGTCCGATCGAATAATCGAATTGGCTGCGCCGCTTACGTAGTGACTGCAGGCCACACCAAGCCCGCGTCCCTTAGGCATTTTGCCCTTCCGCTCTTTCCATCCCGACCGATCGACAACTTTCTCGATGCACTCCGGCAGGCCATAACTTTGCACGCGCAATCCGTTCACTGTGATGCACGGGGGCTTCAACAGATTGCGGCGGCGAATTTCAGCAGGATCGATTTGCAACTTGGCGGCAAGTTCATCGAGTTGCGATTCAAATGCGAATCGAACATTCACCGTGCCGTGACCGCGCATCGCGCCGCATGCTGGCTTGTTGGTGAGCACGCGGTAGCCGTCATATTGAATGTTTGGAATATCGTATAGAGCGCCGAGCAGCGCGCCGGAATAAAGAATCGTGACCACGCCATACGAGCAGTAACCGCCGCCGTCCTGCACCACGCGGGCTTTTACGGCGGTGATGCGGCCATCATTTTTCACGCCGGTTTTCAAATCGATAATGGTGCGCGGGCGTCCGCGATGCGCCCAGAAAACTTCCTCGCGCGTGTAAGTGATCTTCACCGGACGCTGCGCTTTACGCGCAGCCACAGCCGCGATGATTTCCAGCGGAATCACTTCGCTCTTGCCGCCGAAGCCCCCACCGACCAGCGGCTTGATGACACGAATCTGCGACATCGGCATTTCGAGCACCAGCGAAAGCTTGTGTTGCAAGTAGTACGGAACCTGAGTTGACGACCACACGGTCAGACGACCGGGCTTGCCGGTTTGTGAATCGATCTCAATCGACGCCAGCGTCGAGTGTGGTTCCATCGCCGCATGGGTAACTTCGTTGGCGATGAAGCGAGCTTCTTCGATGCAGTCAGCCTCGGCAAAGCCTTTGTCCGGATCGCCGAACGCGTGGTGATAATCCTTTTCGAGATTGTGCGGCTTATTATCGTGAATGAGATCGCGCTCGGCCTTCATCGACTCTTCAGGATCGAAGTAGGCCGGCAGCAATTCATATTCGACATCGATCAGTTCAAGAGCGCCTTCAGCTGTGGCTTCATCTTCCGCGGCAACGCAGGCCACGTTGTCGCCAACGTAGCGTACTTTGTCGGTAGCAAGCGCGTGCTCGTCATGGCCGACAGGAAGAATGCCGTAGGGATTAGGCGCGTCAGAGCCTACAACTACTGTGACAACTCCGTCGAGTTTCTCGGCGCGGCTGGCGTCAATGCGCTTGATGCGTGCATGCGGATGCGGCGAGTGCAGAATCTTTCCGATGAGCATGCCGACCACAGAAAGGTCGTCGGTGTACTTGCCCGCACCGGTGGTCTTGCCCGCGGCATCGACCATCGCGACTGGTTTGCCGATAATGGAAAAGTCATTCATAAGAACAGACCATGTGGAGACGGGCACCCTCGCCCGTCTGGTCGAGCGAAGCTCGACGAACTTCGTTTCCGCTCATCTCAATGGGGACGGGATCATGCCCTTGAGCCAAGCTACCAAGCCTCCTTCAAACTTAACGGGAACAGTTCCGATGGCGCCATCGGCACCGCCAAGTTGACCGAGGTATTTGCCAAAGTAGCGACCAATGTAGAGTGTCCCTATTCGTTTACCATCGCGGCCATTGAAGATTATTGCCGAACGCATGTCCACCGCACGGGAGGTCGGTACGACCTTCGTCCCTTGTAATATCCGCAGTAGATCATCGCAACCATTCCACTCACCTGCCTTGGCTATTTCGACACGAGATTCGAACCACCGCTCAAGATTGGCAGGACCGACTGAGGCGCGAGTCATCACGCCGTCGGGCATGTGCAGAATGTCAATGCTCGCTACCTCGCGCTTTTGAAGTGCGGTTGTGATATTCGAGAATTGTTTTTGTACATCGGAATCTGCCGTGCTTTGAGCATTGCTCAATGCGGCGAAGGACCCAATCATAACCGCGCAGCCCGCTACGTAGAAAGACGCTCGGCGTCGCCGGTTGAAGGTAGGTTCCTCGACTCCGAAGATCGCTCGCCTGCGAACGATCTTCTTCGCTCGGAAGAACAGATTAGGAAGGTGAGTTGCACTAACTTGAAAGAAGATTCGACTGAGCTCAGCTTTCCAGCATTGACCGGTGTGGCGGACGACCAACGGCCAACGACTCACGACGCTCATGCTCCCATTCCCTTCTGTTCCGCTTGAATCGCCGCCTTGATCGCCTGGTACATCTGGCTATAGCCGGTGCAACGGCACAAATTACTGCTGAGCGCCTCGCGAATTTCCGCGTCGGTCGGATTTGAATTGGTTGCCAGAAGGTGCTTCACCGTCATCATGAATCCAGGAGTGCAGAATCCGCACTGCGCCCCGCCCCAATCGCCGTAAGTTTTTTGGATAGCAGCCAACGCGCCATGTTCGCTCACGCCTTCGACAGTGGTGATTTCCTGGCCCTCGCAACTTGTCGCGAGCATGGTGCAGGAAAGCATGGGAATGCCATCGATCAGCACCGTGCATGCGCCACAAGAAGAATCGTCACATCCGCGCTTGGAGCCGGTGAGCTGCATGTCGATGCGAAGCGCATCAAGCAGTAGCCGGTTGGGCTCGAGCGCCAGCTCGTGCGAGCGGCCGTTGACGCGGAGTTCGAGGAGATTTTTTTTCATACGATTGCCGGACAATGTCTGCCGTCCCTTCGGGACTCGGTTCCTCCTGGTTCAGCTTTCCCGGCATTGCCATGCCGGGCTTTCTCATTCCGCCCCTTCGGGGCTTGTTTAGTGCTCACAATCGGCGGTCGTTGCGAGTGTCAAAGTCGTTGTCGGTATCCACAATTAGTATCCAAAATCGATTTGGGCGGCGTACGCATGCTGCTTTACGCTAAGAGATCCGCAGTGCTCGGCTCCGAGTTTCTCCAAATAAGCTGCACGGTCATTAACGCTGCGCACCCAATCATCCAGCCAGGCATCGCTCTCGGCTTTCGTTCTGGTTCCCACGTGATATTCACGGAAGAAGTCATTATCGCGGTTGTAGTATCCCTGGACCGGCGAGGGGTGCGCGCCGTAAGCGCATTCAACCACTGCGTTCACTAGAAATCCCGGAATCACAGTACGGTTGGGATCGCTCGCAATGACCTCCGGCTCGACAATTTCCTCAACAACCAGAATCACCCGCTTGGCTGCGCGCACGCCTTCGAGCATGACCCCGAAATTTCCCCAGCAGTGCGCGTTGCCTTCGGCATCCGCGCGTTGCACGTGCACAATGGTCACATCAGGGTTCAGTGCTCGCACTGCCCACAACGATTCTTTAGCTTCGAATGGTGAAAATATCTGATAAAAAAAATGACTGCCTTTCGCGGTGTCGCTTCCGAGCGCAGTTTTCGTGGGAAGAAACGGCACTCCCATCGCACCGGCCTGTAATGCCAAGGCAATAGCAAAATTGCTCATATTGAAAACTTTCATCGCGCCCTGCTCGACGGCGCGGCGAAAGTTGTAGGCCGAACCCATCATCACATTGCCAACCCACGCGGCGATGACTTTCTCGACGCACCCGGCGCCGATGAGTTGATCAAACAAAATGTCGGAGATCGGCCCGATCAATGTCAGCCCACGCTTTTTTTGTCGAATAATCTCGTGCCCTGCGGCGAACGGAATCATCTGTTCCATCTGCAGGCCCATTGCGACAGACGCGCCATCAGGAAGAAATTCTGCAATTGCATCGCTCATGGAGCGTAGTTTCGACATCGTGATCAGCGGCCCTTCCACTTCGGCTGACGCTTTTCCATAAAAGCTCGAATGCCCTCTTGGGCATCTTCGGTATTCATCAGTTCTTCCAGGTAAATCTTTTCCGCCCGCGCCAGGCCTTTGTCGAAATGCACAGAGTCCCAGGCGTACGTCGCTTTTTTGGTGAGCGCGAGCGCCACCGGGCTTTGCGCGGATAGTCTGCGCAAAGTGTCATCGACGGTCTGCTCAAGCCGATCTGCGTTAGCTGAGCCGCTGGCCAGCCCAATGGCAGCCGCTTCCAAGCCAGCAATCGTGCGCCCAGTGAGAATCAAGTCAGACGCACGTTTCTGCCCGATAAGCGCGCTCAAAGCGGTTGCGGCAATGGGCGGAAAGCAGCCGAGATGAATTTCCGGGAATCCCCATAGTGCATCATCCGATGTGTAGACCAGATCGCAAACCATAGCCAGCTCTGCGCCGCCGCCCAGACAATGGCCTCGTACTGCGGCAATGGTGACTTTGCTGGTCGCGATCAGGCTACGAATCACGCGATGAAATTTCTCCAGCATGCAAACGACCTTGTCCGGGATGTGGGCGGTCACGTCGACGCCCGCCGAAAAACAATTCCCGGCTCCGCTGAAAACTATGACCGATATTTCTGGTCTGGATTCGATCTCGCCGAGAGCTGCCGTGAGTTCCTCCATCATCGCAATGTCGACGACATTGAGAGGCAGATTCCGCAAGGTAATACGGGCAACCGCACCATCGTGACTAAGCGCCAACCTTTCGAACTTCGCCGTGGTTTGAGTCGCCATAAGTAAACTTGTCAGGTAAGGGATCCGGCCCACACCAACCTAGCTGGTCCAAAAGCGTCTCTTGTCGTACTCGCGGATCGCATTCAATTCAGCGTGTGACGGGTGCTGTGTTTGTTGCACTTTATTTGCTGACCGCAATTTCCATCCGGTATTCGAGATCACGTCTTCCATCTCCACTCCCGGATGCACAGAGTCCAGGTACGCCTCGCCGTTCTCGTCAAAGCGCAAGACAGTTTTAGTCGTAATTACGGCCGAGGGGCCACCGCGCGGCAGACCAACTTTCTTTCGCCAGTCGCCCCCATTACCGTATCCCGGACTGGTCACGAACGATACGCGCTGGGGCAGCCGTTCTTTCTTGTGCTCGAGCAACACCACGAAGCGATGCGCGAGCGACGCGATGTCACAGGCGCCACCCGATCCGGGCAGGCGAATCATTCCACCTGGCCCCTGCACCTGAGTGGAGTTCAGATTACCGAAGCGATCGACTTCGGCAGCACCCAGAAACCCGAGATCGACGCGCCCGGATTGCAGCAGGCCCATCACTCCGAGCATGTCGAGGCACTGCGTTGCGCCGAGAATATTCGGCGGATCGGCCATTGTGTAGATCAGTTCAGCGGCCGGGGTCGAGCGGATCACTCCGTTTTCGAACAAGCCAATCGCATTGGGCGCATGAGTCCTCTTCGCAACAACGAATGCGATAAGCGGCAGGCGCATGCCTACGAAAACCAGTTCTCCATCTTTAATTTCGCGGGCGGCGGCGCAGACCATGAGTTCGGAGAGGCTATAGGCAGAATTTGTCGAGCCTTGCTCGACCGAACGGGCGAGGGTGCCCGTTCCCACATGGCTAATTGTGGCCTCGCTCGTCACTCTTTACTCCGAGATTGATGGCCGGACATTAAAGATTGATCGCCGACTTGCGGGGCTCGGCTATGGTTTCGAACGGATCGCGCGCGCCTTCCTTGGGCACGATCCATTTCTTTTCGTTAGCAATGATTTCGAGCAGCAATTTTTTGTCGTCGACGCTGGGAAGAAAATCGGGCAACTGTTGCTCGTATTCTTTGTCTTCGAGGCGGGCGCCGGTTTCAGGATGGTATTTCTGATTTGCCCAACGTCCGATCATGCGATTGAACTTGATATCCGGAGCGTAAAGCTTAGGGTTCCCCGGCTTCAGCACCGTATTGAACCGCGCGATCAACCCCGCAACTTCGTCGCGATACAAATTGCGGTTGTAGTCGTTCAGATCGTCAAGATCGGCCTGTTTGTCGTTTTTGGGTTCGTCGTAACGGCCTTTGATTCCCCAAACATAGGCCCAATGCGCAGAAGAGGAGTGATCTGTCCCAAAGAGATCGTAAGAACTCGAAAGCCATTTGTTGAGATATTTTTGAATCAGCCACGCGGGAATCACGCCCGCCTGCACAATGCGACGCAGCCCATCGTTGCCGGTGCCCATATGGAACGCCTCTTCACGCAACATGTATGACATCGACCGGCCAAGCGGGGCAAAAGCAGAATACTTCAACATCTGCAGCTGGAACTTGCCGTCGCGATCAACGAAATCGGTATATGTGAAGAAGTCCATCCAGTTATCGACGTCGACATTGAATGCGCCAAGCAGTCGCTTGTTTTCGAAGGCGCGCCGCTCGAGCATTTTTTGCGCTTCGACTTTGCCGGAATAACCGAAGTGGTCAACCAGCAAGGCGCACATCTGCCATCCATGCCGCATCTCTTCGATCATCACGCGGGTGATGGCGCGGCGGTCCCAGTCCGTAGGTGCGGTTTCAAATAGGTAACGCTGCTGTTCGACGCTGGCGAATTCGGTATCGCCCTGGTAGACGATCATGTTCATCAGGGCATCGCGCATTTGCTGGGTGGGAATCTGGCGAAGGTTCTCCCACTTGCGGCGGCCCTTGTAATGCCCGAACTGAATGTCGTCGGTTTCGATAGCTCCGAAAAGGGTGTCGAATTTAAAGCTGGCGATCTCATCGCGATTGACGCCGATTTCTTTGCGCCATTCGTCGAACAGACCAATCCAGTCACTGAACGTGCCGATTTTTGCTACTTTGCCGGGCATAGAAAACCTTTAAACCACGAAGGACACGAAGTCACACGAAGGAAATCTTTAGATTCTTTCTACTCGTTATCACGGCTTGCGCCGATCCTCGTTGTTATTGTTCATATCGTCCGCGCTATGAGACGGTTTCCTTAGTGAACCTTCGTGTCCTTCGTGGTTGATGAATTTATTTCGCCTTAAACTCCGCCGGCCGCTTCTCCACGTACGCGGCCAGGCCTTCTTTTGCGTCTTCGCTCTGAAAGAGTAGTTGCTGATTTTCGCGCTCTACCGCAAGGGCGGACTCCATAGGAATCTCCCAGCCGGTCTGCACCGCGCGTTTGATCCTGCCGACGGCCTTGGCTGCTTTGTTCGGCGGGCAGAACTGACGCGCGTACTCCATGATGTTTTCCATGAAGCGTTCGCGCTCGAAGATGTCGTTGACGATCCCGAGTTCCAACGCTTCTTCGAATGAGAACGTATTCCCCGTCACCATTAATTCGATCGCCTTGCTCTTCCCTACCAGGCGTGACAGACGTTGCGTTCCTCCGGTGCCGGGAAGCACTCCAAGGTTCACTTCCGGCAGGCCGATTTTTCCAGCATCTTTGCGGGCGATGCGAATGTCGGCGGCCATTGCGATTTCAAGGCCTCCGCCGACGCAGTGGCCGTTGATGGCGGCGATCACCAGCTTCGGCGTGTGCTCCAGGCGCAGCAGCATCTCGTTGGCGTGCAGGCAGAAGTAATACTTAAACGTAGGATCGACGCTGGCCAGCATTTTAATATTCGCGCCCGCGGAAAAGAATTTGTCGCCCGCGCCGGCCAGCAGTATGACATAGACGCTGTTATCCATGCGGGCTTTTAGAATCGATTCGTCGAGCTGCCGATTCATCTCATAGGTGTAGGTATTGGCCGGCGGATCGTTCATTTCGATGATCGCAACCCCGCCGTCAACCCGATAGTTGACGAGTGGCGTGGTGGATTCAGTAGGGGGATTCAGAACGGTGGCCATTTTGGTTTGTTCCTCCTGGCAGTGTGCTGCCATTGTTAATCGCTGCTGCGGATGCCTCTGAAGAAAATATCGCTCATATCCTGCGCTAGACGCTCGGCTTTTCCGTCAAGACGCGGGTTGTACCAGGTATAAATCCAGTTCATCATGCCGAACAGCGAAAGTACCGCCGTCCGACTGTTAAAGTCTAATCCCTTTTCCTTTTTGTAGCGGTCCAGCAACTCACGGCAGGTCTGGTAATACTCGCGTTTGATGCGCGCGATCTCGCGGCCATATTCGCCCTCGAGAACTTCGTCCTCATGAGACAAGACTTTCATTGCCTGCTGGTGCTCCAGGAAATATTCGAGGTGATTGGCGATGACGCGATGAATACCCTGCTCGAGGTTAGTGGATTGCGAAAGCCGCTCACGGAGTCGCAACAAAATAGTGGAAAACGTGTGCTTCTGAATCAAATATAAAAGGCGGTCCTTGGAGCCGAAATAGTGGTACATCCCGGCGAGCGACATGCCGGTGGCGCGAGAGAGATCGCGCATCGAGGCGCCAGCATATCCCTTTTCGCAGAAGACCTCGGTGGCATGATCGAGGATTTTGCCCAGCTGGCGGTCGAAGCGCAGCTCGGGCGATTGGTGCCGAACCGATCGATGGGCACGCGGTTTGGTAGCGGGCGAAGCCATAGTTCGAACGTTCGTTCTAATGATACCTTCGAATTCGGTGCTTAGGCAAGACGCAACATGCTGGGTCAATTGCGCAGATCGGACATTAACTTTTCAACTTCAGCCTTCAGGTCAGCAGAGAGCGGAAGCAGAGGCAGGCGTGGCGGTCCGCCGTAATAGCCGTTTAAATCGAGAGCATATTTCAGCGCCGGAATTCCGAGCTCGCTGCCAACCCGAATCGCACTAGCAGAAACGCGTTCCTGCTTTTCTCGGGCCAGCTCGGCATCGCCTTCTTTCCAGGCAGTGAAAATTTCATAGCAGGCAGTCGGCGCGGGGGTGGCAAAGGCTAGCACTGCGCCTACGGCTCCGGCTTCAAGTGCAGGAAGCAGGCGTTGCGCCGTACCGGCCAATACTTGGAAGCCGACTTCTTTCTGGCGGGTCTTCAGGCCGATGGAGTTCGAATCTACAGAATTAACCGAGCCTTGCTCTGCTGGACGGCCGAGGGCGGCTGTCCCCACGTTGCCGCTGCTAGTCTTTTCAGAAAGCGCGCCGATTGAGACAAGTTCACCGCTCTCGCTGGATGGTTGTGCCTGCACCGCCTTCATCATTCGAGGAGTCACAGCGGTAAATGTTGCAGTCACGGTGGCACTGCGTTTGATGTGCCGCGTGCCTTCGACCATCTGGCGGATCTTCGCCGCATCGCCTCCCGATTCTTTGATCCCGATAATATTGGGATGATTGGCTAGCTCGATCACGAGTTCCGGCGGCATGTCGTACCCGGTAAATACCGGCACGCTGTAAATCAGAACAGGAATCGGCGAGTGATCGGCAACCGTCCGATAAAAAGCCAGAATGTTCGCCGGCTTCAATTGCGGCTTATAGAAAAAAGGCGTGCGAACCAGCGCGGCGTCATATCCGAGGTCTGCTGCATATTCCGTTAGGCGTAATGTTTCCAGAGCTGATTCCGCGCCAGTGCCGGCAATCAGAACTTTGTGAGCGGCACAAGCCTCGCGAGCTGTCTTGAAGACTTCGCGGCGCTCCTCGTCGGAGAGCATTACTGCTTCGCCGGTCGAACCCAGCGCCACAATTCCGGCGATCGGGGTCTTCGAATATCGCTCGACGTTGTGTTCAAGCTTCTTGAGGTAGACGCGACCGTCAGGATAGAAGGGCGTAGTGATCGGAGGAAAGATGCCGTGGAGGAGCATGATAGTTATCAGCTTACGCTTTGCTTGCTCAGCCTGTCATTCCGCGCCTCTCTCATCTCTGCACTCCCTTATCTCTGTCATCCTGAGCGAAGTTGAATCATTTGCTCGCGAATGATTCAACGCAGTCGAAGGACCCCTTGTTAGTTGATACTGTTACGAACGCATCAAGGCATTCTCACGATGTCGCGAGCGGTTTTGTCGGGTGAGAACACCTTGCAGCGGCGCGCAATGGCACAAACCGTGCATGGGGTCCTTCGACTTCGGCAAGTCGTTCGCAAAGCGAACGACTTGCCTGCGCTCAGGATGACAGCGCTTTGGAATGCAACCGCTCCGCATGCAATTGCTGCAGCGCCTTCACGTTCACTTCCCCGCGTTGCAAGGCTGCAATACCTTCAGCGGCGGCGCGGGCTGCAGCCAGGGTAGTGATGGTGGGGATGCGCGCGGTGACTGCCGCTCGTCGAATGGCCTTTTCGTCGAAAAACGGATCGGGGCCTTGCGGAGTATTCACAATCAACTGGATGCGATCGCCTTTAATCAGATCGACCACATTGGGGCGACCTTCTTTTACTTTATAAACCCGCTCGCAAGCCATTCCGGCGGCTTCGATCACATCGGCAGTCCCCGCGGTCGCGACCAATTTAAATCCCATGTCAACGAACTTATGCGCTACTTCGGCGACGTGCGGCTTGTCGTGATCAGTCACGCTGATGAAGAGGGTGCCTTGTGTGGGCAGCTTTTGGCCGGCGGCAATTTGGGCTTTGGCAAAGGCTTCACCAAAATTGTCGGCCACCCCCATAACTTCACCAGTAGATTTCATCTCCGGACCGAGCACGGTATCTACGCCAGGAAATTTATTCCACGGGAACACAGGCGATTTCACGTAGTAGCAGGAGCCGGTGTCGAGGTCTTTTCGCTGGTTGATGAACTCAGGCAGAAATTCGCGGAGTTTGCGGCCGGTCATTAAACGCGAGGCGATCTTTGCCATCGGGACGCCGGTGGCTTTCGAGACGTAAGGCACGGTGCGCGAAGCGCGAGGATTAACTTCGAGCACATACACTGTGCCACCACTTCCGCTTGCCGGGTGCCCCATCCTAGCCTGATTTTGGCTAGGATTGGAGTCTGCTGTCCCATATTCCGACCGAGGAATCGCGAACTGCACATTCATCAGTCCAATGACTTTCAGCGCTCGCGCCAGTTTAAATGTGTACTCGCGCATACGCTCCAGCAGATGTTCAGGAATATCGACGGCTGGCAGCACGCACGAAGAATCGCCAGAGTGGATGCCGGCTTCTTCAATGTGCTGCATAATTCCGCCGATCACGACATCTTCACCGTCGGATAGCGCGTCCACATCAACTTCGATTGCGTCTTCCAGGAAGTGGTCGATCAGCACCGGGCGGTCCTGCGAATATTCGACCGCTTCTTTCATGTAACGAACGACGGTTTCCTCGTCGTAGGCGATGACCATGGCCCGTCCCCCGAGCACATAAGAAGGACGTACCAGCACCGGATAGCCGATCTTCGCGGCGCCAGTGACGGCGTCTTCGAGCGATGCCGCCATCGCGCCGGGAGCCTGCGGAATATTGAGTTCTTCCAGAAGCTTATTGAAGCGCTTGCGATCTTCGGCGAGATCGATGTACTCGGGCGAGGTACCAATAATTTTTACGCCTGAATTCTTGAGCGGCAGGGCAAGATTCAGCGGAGTCTGTCCGCCGAACTGGACGATGACGCCAACATCGGCGCCTGCAGAAGTTTCATGCTCGTAGATCGCCCAGACATCTTCGAATGTGAGCGGCTCGAAGTACAGACGATCACTGGTGTCGTAATCGGTCGAGACCGTCTCCGGATTGCAATTGACCATAATGGTTTCGTAACCATCTTCGCGCAACGCGAACGACGCGTGGCAACAGCAGTAGTCGAATTCAATTCCCTGCCCTATCCGATTGGGCCCGCTGCCCAGGATCATTACTTTTTTCTTGGTGGTCGGCGTGGCCTCGTCTTCTTCTTCGTAGGTTGAATACAAATAGGGCGTGAAGCTCTCGAATTCGGCGGCGCAGGTATCAACGCGTTTGTAGACCGGCTGCACTTTATGCTTTTTTCGCAGATGGCGAATCTTTTCCTGATCGCCTTTGCCGCTCAGCCGCCAGGTTCCAGCGAGTCGACCATCAGAGAAGCCCATGCGCTTGGCATCTCGCAGCACTTCGGTCGGCACCGACTCGAGCGGATGCTTCTCCACTTCTAGCTGCATGTCGTTAATTTCTTTGAGCTGATACAAGAACCACGGATCGATCCCTGTCATCTTCGCCAGCTGCTTGACTGTGTGACCCTGCCGAATGGCATAGCGCAGATAGCTCAGGCGTTCCGGATGCGGCGTTACCAGGCGTTGCGTCAGAATCTTAGGCTCGATTTTTTCTCCGCCGATGCGTTTGCCGGTATCAAGCGCGCGCACGCCTTTCATTAATGCTTCTTTGAAGGTGCGTCCGATGGCCATGACCTCGCCGACCGATTTCATCTGCGGGCCAAGACTTTCGTCGGCGCCGGGAAATTTTTCGAATTGCCACTTGGGAATCTTTACGACCACATAATCGAGCGTCGGCTCAAAGCAGGCCGGAGTCTTGCGGGTAATGTCATTGGGAATTTCGTCGAGCGTGTAGCCGACGGCGAGTTTGGCAGCGATTTTCGCAATCGGAAATCCGGTCGCTTTCGAAGCCAATGCCGACGACCGCGACACGCGCTGGTTCATCTCGATGATTACCATGCGCCCGGTATGAGGATGAATGCCAAACTGAATATTCGATCCGCCGGTCTCGACCCCGATCTCGCGGATGACGGCGATGGCGGCGTCGCGCATGGCCTGGTATTCGCGGTCGGTCAGCGTTTGCGCCGGGGCGACGGTAATGGAGTCGCCAGTGTGCACGCCCATAGGATCGAAGTTCTCAATCGAGCAGATGATGATGACGTTGTCTTTGAGGTCGCGCATCACCTCAAGCTCGTATTCTTTCCATCCAAGGACAGATTCTTCAATCAGAGCTTCGTGTACCGGAGAAAAATCCAAACCGCGGGCGAGAACGTCCAGCAATTCTTCGCGGTTGTAGGCCATGCCGCCGCCGGAGCCGCCAAGCGTGAATGACGGGCGCACGATCACCGGAAAACCGATTTTGCCGGCGAACTCGAGGCCGTCTTTCAAATTGTTAACCAGCGCCGACTTGGGAACGTCGAGGCCGATCTTCTGCATCGCGTCTTTGAAGTAGAGCCGATCTTCGGCCTTCTTGATGGCTTCAACATTCGCCCCGATCAGCTTGACGTTATATTTTTCGAGCACGCCGCTGTCAGACAGCTCAATCGCGAGATTGAGAGCAGTCTGTCCGCCGACGGTGGGAAGCACGGCGAATCCAGCGCCAGGTGAATGCTCACGCTCGACGCGAATAATTTCTTCCAGATACTCGCGGGTAAGCGGCTCGATATAAGTGCGGTCGGCCACTTCGGGATCGGTCATGATGGTGGCCGGGTTCGAGTTGGCGAGCACAACTTCGTATCCCTCGGCCTTGAGCGCCTTGCAGGCCTGGGTGCCGGAGTAGTCGAACTCGGCGGATTGGCCGATAATGATCGGCCCCGACCCGAGGATGAGGATTTTCGAAATATCAGTTCGTTTAGGCATTTAATTTTAAAACTTTACTCTTACTGTCATCCCGACCAAGTGAATTGATCAGCTACGCCGATCAATTCGCGCGTGGAGGGACCTGCTTTTTCGGTGGCACAGGCAAACAGCAGAGCCTGCCCTGAGCTTGTCGAAGGGTCCCTCGACTGCGAAGATCGTCCGCGCAGCGGACGATCTTCTTCGCTCGGGATGACAGTGTTGAGGAGATCACGACTTGAACTCCTCCATCATCTTCACGAAATCTTTGAACAGATAATGTGAATCATGCGGCCCCGGCGACGCCTCCGGGTGGTACTGAACCGTGAACAGCGGCAGGTTGCGATGCCGCATCCCTTCAAGAGTCTGGTCGTTCAGGTCGATGTGCGTGAGTTCGACTTCGGATTGCGGCAGCGAGTCTGGATCGACAGCGAAGTTGTGGTTGTGCGCCGTGATCTCGATTTTGCCCGTGTTCAGTTGCTTCACCGGATGATTGCCGCCGTGATGTCCGAACTTGAGTTTGAAGGTCTTGCCACCGAGCGCGATTCCCGTAAGCTGGTGTCCGAGGCAGATGCCGAAGATCGGCTGTCGTCCCATAAGGCGGCGAATGTTATCGACTGCGTACGTGCAAGGCTCAGGATCGCCGGGCCCATTGGAGAGAAAGACACCGTCGGGCTTCAGGGCGAGAACATCCTCGGCTGGAGTCTGCGCCGGAACCACCGTGACCCGGCAGCACTCGCTGCGTAACTTTCGCAGTATGTTGTGCTTGATGCCGAAATCATAAGCCACTACATGAAAGCGCTCGGGTTCGTCCTTTACGCCGACGACTTCAATAGGCTCGTGCGAGCGTTCGCCCACCTCCCATACGTAAGGGCGATTTGTGGAGACGACTTTCGCCAAGTCCTGCCCGTCCATCTTCGGAATCGACCGGGCTTTTGCAACTAGCTTCTCGACATCCGTTTCCATGGTCGAAATGACGCCACGCATCACGCCGTTGTCGCGCAGATGACGAACGAGCGAGCGCGTGTCGATGTCGGCAAGCACCGGGATCTTGAACTGCTCAAGATATTCTTCAGCAACCTGCTGCGAGCGCCAGTTGGAGCTGACCTTCGAGAACTCGCGCACGATCAGCCCTTCAATATAAGGGCGCGTGGCTTCGTTATCTTCCGCGTTGGTGCCGTAGTTGCCGATTTGCGGGTTGGTTAAAACGACGATCTGTCCGGCGTAGGAGGGATCGGTGAAAATTTCCTGATAACCGGTTATAGAAGTATTAAAAACGACTTCGCCGTAGCATTCGCCTTTGGCGCCGTAGCCTTTGCCTCGGAAGACGCGGCCGTCTTCGAGCGCAAGGATAGCCTGCATCGGTTCTCCAGGGAGTGGATTTTATAGATTTTAACAGGGATGTCAGCAGAGTGGAAGCGTGGAAAACACGGCAGAAATTGTAGATTTCAGATTTTAGAGTGCGGATTTGGCGTGCTGGGAAAAACGCTTTTAACCGCAGAGTTCGCGGAGAAAACCACAGAGAACGCAGAGAAACCTACTCGACCTTATCAGTTACACTCGCCGCATCCAATCCAGTAGAATTGGATTCACATGGCGGTAATACCTGAAGTCCCCGAAGCTCCGCAGTCTGCTCCCGAGGTAAAAAGCGAGAAGGCACGGACGGCCAATCGTGCTGCCACACTATTTGCGGCGTGGGTGCGCGATCTGATCATCTCGCTCGCCATTTCTGCATTCATCATTGTTTTCCTGTATCAGCCAGTGAAAGTTGAAGGCACCAGCATGATGCCTTCGCTGGACGATCAGGAGCGCATCTTCATCAACAAATTCGTGTATCGCATTGAGCCGATCCAGCATGGTGACATTATCGTCTTTCGTTATCCACGTGATCCGGCGAAGAGTTTTATTAAGCGCGTAATCGGAGTTGCCGGCGACCACGTGAAAATTGACGACGGGCTGGTGTACGTGAATGGCAAGCTGCTGGTCGAAGATTACGTTCCTCGCGCCTATCAGGACGACCGCTCGTATCCGGATGTTGTGGTACCGCCGGATTCGTACTTTGTCCTCGGTGACCACCGCAGCTTGTCGAATGACAGCCGTGATTTCGGCCCCGTCGAGTCGTCTTACATCTACGGCAAAGCGGTTTTTGGATACTGGCCGGTGGATAAGCTGGGCAGGCTGCGGTAAATCTTCTTCCTACTATAGCCGGGGCAGATGACACTGCAGGCGACTCATCGTCAGTGATCAAACAGGCGCTCCGGCCGGGAGATTGCCTCCCCTTAGTTAGAGAGAAGCAACTCGTCCCTTTCCCCAGCCCTGAGCACACTTGCAGTGTTCCAATTGTCCGGGTAACCGCAAGCGCTATTTGAAGTACGCGCTGGAGCGGCATCTGGATTTCAAAATAATTCTTCTAAAAGCCGGGCCAACCGCAGCATTCGCCAGTGACATCTCAACCTTCGACTTCAAGGCCGTCCCTCCTAAAGAGTCAATCTTTTCACCTTGTTGCAGTTCTGCCTCAGCAAACGAGGCTTGCCTCGCTTGCGAATGTTCTGAATTTTTTCTTTCGGAGGATCCATGTCTGTGAACGACCTGCTCGAAACAATTTCTGAAAACAATCAACCATCAAACCCAACCAAGGACAGCAGCCTGGACCGCCGCAAGTTTTTCAAACGCGCCGGGACGGCCGGCCTCGGCATTGCGGCCGGAACCATGCTTACGGGCAGCTTGCAGAAACTCAGCGCAAGCACAACTTACAGCGATGCTGACATCGTCAACTTCGCGCTTAACCTAGAGTATCTCGAAGCCGAGTTTTATTCAGTCGCAACATATGGCGCCACGCTGGAGCATCGCGGTCTCCTGCCCTCATCCGCGATCAGTGGTCCAACCACCGGAGGCAAGATGGTCAATTTCAAAGGCTCGAACATCGCTTACATCGCCAGCGCCCTGCGCGTGGACGAGGAAAAGCACGTCGCCTATCTGCGCAAAGCCCTCGGTTCGGGTGCTGTGAAGAAGCCCACGATCAACTTGAACGCTCTGGGTTTCGGATTCAACAATATGGGTGAGTTTTTGAAGTTGGCCCGTATTTTTGAGGATGTCGGCGTCAGCGCATATCTGGGCGCGGCACCCTTGATTCAGAACAAAACCTACCTGGATGCGGCAGCGCGTATTCTGGCCACCGAAGCACAGCACGCAGGTGCGGTTCGTATTGAAGTCATCACCTGGGGCGTTGCCAACGTCAAAGTTGACTCCAAAGACGTGCCGCCGACTCAGAGCAATCCGTTCGACGTAGACAGCAATGCTTTGTCGATACCGCGGTCGCCGTCTGAGGTGCTGAACATCGTCTATCACGGTGGCAGTCATTCCGGCGGGTTTTATCCCAACGGAATGAACGGCACGATTAAGTAGTCTCGATCGGCCTTTTACTCGCCGAATCTGGGGCCCTCCACTTGGAGGGCCCGTTTTTATCTTGCGCGATGGGACGAACTTGCAGACAATCCATTCTGCGGCCCAGATTCGTACCCTGACTGAGAGGCGTTTGTCGACGGCAGCTCGCAACCCGAACCTGAACGACGAAGCTCTGATCTCGGCCATCCGCTACGGCGATCAGCAAGCGATGGCGCAGCTGTATGACCGCTACTCGTCGTTGGTGTACGCCGTCGCATTGCGTGTGCTGAGCGAAACCGGCGCGGCGGAAGACGTCTTGCAGGAAATCTTCATGCAGGTGTGGCGCAATCCGGGGTCGTTTGAAGCGGGCCGCGGAAACCTGGCGCCGTGGCTGGCGGTAATTACCCGCAACCGCGCCGTGGACGTTCTCTGCAAGCGGCGGCCGCAAACTGAAATCACCGACAACATTATCTCCATCGAGCCGGATATGGCCTCAGAAGCCGATCGCGGGCGAGCGGTGGACAAGGTACGCGCCGTATTGAAAGACATGCCGGCGGCGCAACGCAGCGCGCTTGAAATGGCGTACTTCGAAGGTTACAGCCACTCGGAAATTTCGGAAAAAACCGGCGAACCTTTAGGCACTATAAAAACTCGCATCCGCGCAGGCCTCATACTGCTGCGCAAAGCCGTGGATCCAAGATGAGCGTGCACGAACAATTCGCCGAAGATCTGGCGCTTTACGCGCTGGGAAGTTTGGAAGGCGACGAGAAACTGTCGCTGGAAAAACATCTGCAGGAGTGCGCCTCGTGCCGGCGTGAGTTGGATGACCTGCGCGGTTCGGCGGCTTTGTTGGCGCTGAGCGCCTCCGGACCGCGTCCCCCTGCGCGATCGAAGAGCCGGTTGATGGATGCAATCGCGAAGGAACCTCGGGCGCGCACCGCCAGTTCGCCGACGCGGTGGTGGAGTGCGTTAGGCTGGGCAGCAGCCGCTGCGATGCTGATTTTCGCGGCCGCGATGTGGAACCAGAACCAGCGATTGAAATCGAGCATTAATGAGTGGGCCGATCTGTCCAGCCAACAAAGACAGGAACTCGAGGGTGCCCGCCGGGTGGTCGACACGTTAACGGCAAACGATGCCATGCGCGTCACCGTACTGCCAGTCGGCGTAAAAGCGCCTTTGCCGGAAGGCAAGGCAATTTATTCGCGGCAGCGCAATGGACTGATTTTCATGGCAAGCAATTTGCGCCCCCTGCCGGCGCAAAAAGCTTACGAGCTATGGCTGATCCCGACCACCGGCAATCCGATTCCTGCCGGCGTGTTTAAGCCGGATGCGCGGGGCACGGCCACGGTGGTGAATCCTCCGCTGCCTCAAGGTATTGAGGCCAAGGCTTTCGCGATTACTGTCGAACCTGAAACCGGATCTACAACTCCGACCAAACCCATCATTATGATGGGCGCTGGTGGGTAGAGGAACCGATGCACACACCGGTTGCCTTTCTTCTCGAACAGCGAGCACTCGGAATAAACTGTTAATGAATATGCTCTGGCGTCGTCGATACGCCCTGATCTTCCTATTCGCCGCATGCATAGCCCTCGCGTCTGACCAACCCGCGGTCACTCCACATGCCGCGGCCAGCCACGTTCCGGCGCGCAAAATCACGGTTTTGGGAGTATCGAATTTTGGCGAAGTCACTCCTCATCTCTTCCGAGGCGGACAGCCGAAACTGGCAGGCTATGAACACCTCAAGCAAATGGGGATCGATATTGTGGTGGACCTGCGGCTGAGCGGCAAAGGCAACGAGAAAAAAGATGTCAACCAAGCGGGCATGAAATTCGTGTCACTGAAATGGCATTGCATGTTTCCCCACGACGAGGTCTTCGCAAAATTCCTGAAGCTCCTGCGCGACAACCCAGACAAGAAAATATTCGTGCATTGTCACTATGGCGATGACCGCACCGGGATGATGATCGCGGCCTATCGAATGGCGAACGAGGGATGGACGCCCGCAGAAGCCCGGAAAGAGATGGACAAATTCGGCTTCCATCGTTTGGTTTGCCCGCGGCTGGGACCATACGAAAAAAGTTTTCCCGAACATCTGAAAAACGGGTCGGCGTTCAAAAGTTGGCGAAACCACTCGGCCGGATCGGACTGATTCGCGCCAGACTTAGAAAGGGGCAGACGTTCCGGGCCGGAATGAGGGCGCGCTGCGTTATGGATCTCCTGCAAACGCACCAAAGCTCTGAGATCCGCAATTCAGAGGCGAAACCGCGGCTGGGACATCTGTCCGCAGCCGCGTAGTCGGAACCTATTGTTTTACAACCTGCAAATTGTTGGTAACCGAAAAAATTCCAGGAACACCGTTGGCCCGTATACCAGCCGTGTTCTTGTCCGCTTCGCTATCCACCACTCCTTCGAGAGTCACATGTCCATTCTTGACAATGATCCGAATCGGTTTAATTACGGGCATGGCATATCTCTCAAGGCTGGGATATCCGTAAATAGCAAAGTAAAGTTTGCGCCGCAGGCCATCGTCCATCGGCGAGGTTGGTAGCACTTCGATCTGATTGTCGACTTTTTCGACGCCTTCAATGTGCTTCACCACATTTTCCGCATCTGATTTCAAAGTTGGGCGCGTAACCTGCCCCATCAAGGTAACTGTATACCCCTGGACTTTGTAAGCTAGGTTGTCGAACACGGTCAGGTATGGGAGCAATAACAACTGGTGTCGCACCTCTCGTTGAATCCGTTGTTCCGCTTGCTGGGGTACCTGCACTTGGTTGCCTTGCCCCCAGGCTGCGGAAGCCATTAGCAGTACAGCTGGAAACACCAATAACTTAACTTTCATCAAAAATCCTCCTTGGTTTGGCAAGCCAAGCTATTTGATGGCAAACGATCGACAGGCGTTACTGCGGGACAGGAAAGTTCTTCAGTCAGGGTAGTGAATCCAACCGCAAGAGAGATCAGGCCTCTTCCTGCTCTTTCAGCTTTGCAATCACCGTAAAGTCTTCAAGTGTTGTTGTGTCGCCTTTGACCTCGCCGCTAGTTGCCAGCTCGCGGAGCAAGCGGCGCATAATTTTGCCGCTACGGGTTTTGGGAAGCGAATCGGTGAAACGGATATCGTCGGGCTTGGCTAAAGAGCCAATCTCTTTGGCTACCCACTTGCGCAGCTCCTCTTTCAGATCCGGTGTAGGCGTACGGCCGCCTTCAAGGGTCACAAATGCCGAAATCGCTTGCCCTTTGACTTCATCCGGCCGCGCAACCACCGCAGCTTCGGCCACCCACTCATGTGCAACCAGAGCTGATTCGACCTCCATTGTGCTGAGACGGTGGCCAGAAACGTTGATAACGTCATCTACTCGGCCCATGATCCAGAAGTAGCCGTCTTTATCTTTGCGGGCGCCGTCGCCGGTGAAATACATCCCGGGAATCTGCGACCAATACTGCTTCACGTACCGGTCGGGATCGCCGTATATGGTACGCAGCATCCCTGGCCAAGGCTGTTTGAGAACCAGAAATCCACCAGAGCCAGCGGGGACGGGTTCGCCATCCATGGTAACAACTTCGGGAACCACGCCCGGAAACGGTTTCGTTCCCGAACCCGGCTTGGTGGCGATTGCGCCGGGGATCGGCGAAATCATGATGTGCCCTGTTTCAGTCTGCCACCAGGTGTCGACGACCGGGCAGCGGTTGTGACCGATCACCTCGCGGTACCACATCCAGGCCTCAGGATTAATGGGCTCGCCCACTGTGCCGAGTAGACGCAGGCTGTCGAGTTTGTGCTTCTTCGGCCACTGATCACCCCAGCGAAGAAAGGTTCGGATTGCCGTGGGGGCCGTATAGAAGATGCTTACTTTATGGCGATCTATGATGCTCCAGAAGCGATCTGGCTCGGGGAAATTTGGCGAGCCCTCATACATCAGGCTGGTCGCGCCATTCTGCAGCGGACCATAGACAATGTAGCTGTGCCCAGTGACCCATCCGATATCGGCTGTGCACCAATAGGTGTCTTCTTCGTGAAGATCGAAAACCCACTTGGTAGTGATGTAGGTTCCTACGGAATATCCGCCGGTGGTGTGAACCACGCCTTTCGGTTTCCCCGTCGTGCCCGAGGTGTAAAGGATATACAGCGGATGTTCCGCGTCGAGTGGCTCGGCGGGACAGTCATCGGAGGCATTGGCCATCTGTTCATGCCACCAGTGATCGCGGCCCGATTGCATATTGATTGGGGTACCCGTGCGTTTGTAAACAACGACATTTTTGACTGACGGGCAGGTCTTCAACGCTTCTTCCACTGCCGGAAACAGCTTGATTTCGCTTCCCCGGCGATAAGAGCCATCTTGCGTGATGACAGTGCTCGCCTGAGAATCGTGAATGCGGTCGACCAGTGCATTCGCCGCGAAACCTCCGAAGATCACTGTGTGCGGCGCGCCAATACGCGCACAAGCCAGCATGGCAATAGGCAACTCTGGCGTCATGCCCATGTAGATGGCGACGCGATCGCCTTTCTTCACACCCAACGACTTCATGACATTGGCGAATTTCTGCACCTCGCGATGAAGTTGCTGGTAGGTTAGCGTGCGTACTTCGCCGGGTTCGCTCTCCCAAATGATGGCGGCTTTGTTTTTACGTGACGTCTGTACATGGCGGTCGAGGCAGTTATACGAAAGATTGATTTGCCCGCCCACAAACCATTTCGCCCACGGATCTTTCCACTCAAGGACCTTGTCCCACTGTTTAAACCAGTGCAGCTCGGAAGCGATGCGGCCCCAAAACTTCTCTGGCTGCTCGACTGATTCGCGATAGATGCGCTCGTATTCTTCGGCGCTTTTGATGTGCGCGGTGCGGCGGAATTCTTCTGATGGTTCGAACTTGCGCTGCTCCTGGAGAATGGAATCGATGTTGGTGCTGGGAGCGGGGAGAGTCGCCTTGTCTGCCATTCAAAGTCCTCGGATTCAGATTGTTTCGCCGCAGTGCATTTTACTGCGATAAGCAGAAGATTGTCTGCTGTGGTTTGGCTGGGTGCAAGAGCTTTTAATCGCAGAAAACGCAGAGAAAGGCCAGAGCGCGCAGAGAACCGAAACCGACGTCTGCCCGGAGTCGCTGCGTATGGTATGGAATTGCTCTCATTCCGCTAATAGAAGCTTCTCCCTGCGTTCCCTAGGTTTTCTTTGCGATCTCTGCGTTAAAAGGTTCGAATCGTAAAGAGACTGGTGCCGCTAAATCGAATCGGCGAACTGCAGCGCAGAAGAAACGCCGTCCCGGAAATTTTCCTCCGCGGTGATCAAACTCAGCACCAGGTAGCCGTCACCCGGGAAATCATAAAAATGGCCGGGATGAACAAGCACGCCAGAGCGCTGCAGTAATTCGAAAGCAAAGTCTTCGTCGGAGCGGATGACTGGGATTCTGAGGGCCGCGTACCAGCCTCCTTGAACTTCAAGACGAGAGCAAGATTTCCGAAAGGTGAGTTGACGATCGAGCTCGGAGAGGTTGGCGCGCACCCGCTGCAACAATTGCGGCTGGACGGTTTTTCTCTGATCGAGGAGAACCGGCGTTGCCAGCTGTACCGGAGCATTCAAAGATAGATAGGTATCCGCGATCACTTCCAGTCGCTGCATCGCTGGAGCAACTTCCGCGGGCGGGCCGCTTACCGCGATCCATGCCAGCTTCATCTGCGGCAGACCGGAGATTTTAGAGATCCCGCTGAGGGTGAACGTGAGAGTGTCATTGTTTGCCGCGAATGTCGGTTGCGCTTTGCCGTGCGCGTAGTCGAGAAACACTTCATCGACGATCACCGCGAGTTTGTGCCGATCACATATTTCGTTGAGCTGCTGCCGTTCTTGCCCGCTGACGTAAGAGCCGGTCGGATTATTGGGGTGAACCAAAATAATGGCACGCGATTTGGAAGTGATTGCGTTCTCCACTGAATGGGTTTCGATTTGCCAACCGTGGTCGTAGACCAATGAATATGGGACGAGACTCACGTCCTGCAGCTCGGCCAAAAAATCAAATAACGGATAGCTGGGTTTCGGAACAAGGATTTCATCGCCGGCATTGCACAGCAGGCGGAAAACAAAAGAATATCCTTCGCTGGTGCTGGTGGTGAGGATGAGAGATTCGGGATCGACGGCGGAGCCGTAATATTGCGACACCGCTTCTCTGGCGCTGCGCAGGCCTTTTGGTTGAGGATCGTAGTCGAGGGAATGCGGAGTCGAGAGGGCACTGAGAATGGCGGCCTCGTCGTATTTAATTCCCGCGCGCGTGGGATTTGAGATGGTCAGATCAATGATTTTTTTGCCAAAGGCGAGCGCTTCCTGGTGTGCGAGGGTGAGGCGGTTGGGCGCGAGGTCCCACTGGGTGCGGCGGGAAAACATCAGACGATCATGATAATTGGTGCCGTCCCTGCGGGACTCGGTTTGGCGCTGGCGGTTACCCACCGGTTACGCGGTGGGCTAGTTAAATTCCGCCCGCGTTGCGGGCTCGACCAATACCGTGCAACCGGTTCCGGCCGCCCATCGCCGGACGTGGACGTGAGGTGCGGGCATGATCACATGGGAAGTTGTCGGACAAGAATGTCCGACCCACACGGTTCATGCCCGGACGTGAACGTCCGGGACAGAGGATTGCAGAGGGTTGTTCAGACAAGATGTCAGACCAACACGGCCTTAGGGAGTGCCGTACAGCTGTCGATACACGTTAGCGTTACGCATGATCGCCTGCACATATTCACGGGTCTCGGTGAATGGAATGGATTCAACGAACTCCTGCACGTCGCGATACTTGCCCACGGACTGCCAGTCTCTCACGCGATCGTCGCCGGCATTGTAGGCCGCAAGAGCATATTCGAATCCGCCAAACTGATCGACCATGGAACGGAAGTAGCGCGTGCCCAGCTGAAGGTTAACCGCTGGCGTAAACAGACGCGGAGCGGAAAAATGTCTCAGCTTCACTTGTTTGGCGACGCCTTTGCCAACTCGCGGGAGCAGTTGCATCAATCCCAACGCATTTTTGTTTGAGACGGCGTTGGGATTAAATTCTGATTCCTGTCGTATCAGAGACGCCACGAGATAAGGATCCAGGCCATTGGCTTCGGCATAACGTTTCAGATCCGGCCAATAGGGTTTTGGAAACAGTGCTTCCCAGTAGGATCGGGGCAGCGTGCTAAGGTCGACCGCAAAATAATTAGGCACAGCGCGCTTCAAAGCCTCGATCGCGATGTCGTAACGGCCGGCATCCTGGTACATGCGCGCCGTTTCTGCGGGTAGCCAGGTGCCCTTGTCCTCTTCGGCAGCAGCCTTCAATTCGCGGACGGCAAAATCCAGTAAGCCGCCGTTTTCGAGCAGACGCGCCTTCTCGACGCGCAAGTCATCTTCAGGCGGAGGATCGGCGCCAATCGCAGGCATTCAGTTAATCGGTGGAACGTGGTCCAGAATCGCGTAGTGTGGCGGATCGCTGACCTTAAGTTTGCTGAGGCGCTCGCGAGCCAGCGGTCCGTAATAATAATTGCGAAAGCGATCCGAAACCTTTTGGTAGTAAGCGCTCGCCATGGCCGCGTCACCTTCTTCTTCAGCCAGGCGCCCGCGCCAGTAGAGCGCGGCAGGAATTTCGGTTGAGTCTGGATAAGTTTCAATCTGCTTCTCGAATCCCGCCTTGGCATCAGCGTCGCGTCCTTTCCTCAAGTTAAGCCAGGACGCTTTCCAGTGGGAGTACGGGGCGCGTGCGCCCCCGGGAAAACGACTTTCGATTTCGCGGTAGGCATCAATGGCCTTGTCATAATCCTTGCGCAGGAGGTAAATATTCCCAACATAAAGCAGCGCCTGCTCAAACCATGGACTGCTCGGAGCCACCTGCCGCATCTGGTCAACCGTCTGAAGAAATGCATCATCGTCATTAGCTGCGCGCTGCAGCTCGCCAATGTCCCAAAACCTTCGGGCGGCGATCTCTGGCGAGGTGGTGTCCACTGAATTAAGCAGCGCTTTGACTTCGCGGTCTTGACCAGCGTGATGCAGCGCCTCAGCGTAAGCCAGCTGAATTTCAGGCTTATCGATCGGCGAGGCGGTCCGCAGCAAATTGCGGTAGGAGTCGGCAGCCTCGGTAAAGCGCTTGGCATGAGCAAGAGCATCGGCGTGGCTCTTTTGCTCGCCAAAGGTTAGCGGCGTGATCCCGTGCGTCGACGATAATTTTTGCAGCTCCTGTTCAGCAACGGTGGCTTCGAAACTGAGCGGCAATCCTGTGTAAAGGTGTTTGAATTCGGCATAAGCCTTGGCCGGATCGCCCGAGGCTTCGTAAGCACGACCGAGTGTGAGCTCAAGATCAGCCCGGATGGGCTCCCGATCTTTTTCCAACAGGGCCGCGGCCTCTTTCGCCCGGTTGGCGGAGATCAGGGCATTGGCATAAAGCAAGTGCGCATCGCGAATCAACAGAGACTCGGGAAAATTTTCGTCAAACTTGCCGAGCGAGACCAGCGCTTCGGCTGAGCGGCCGCTTTGCAATTGCGAGCTCGCCAGATAAAACGCGACGTAATCGCCGATTTCACCCGCGTGTGGCTTCGCGCGATCCAGCGACTCTATCGATCTTGAGTATTGGTGATCAAGAAAGTACGCATATCCGACCGCCAGCCACGCCAGCGACCCTGCGTCTTCGCCGTTGTGCCGGCGGGCGAAAGCCTCCACGCCCGCATACGCTGCCGGGACGCGATTCTGCAGCAACTGCAACGCCATCGGCTTCAAAGTAGATGAGCCGACGAAAGCCTGATGCATTTTTCGATAGCGCCGCGTATCGCGACGCGACCTGGCGGAAGAACGCGGCCTCCGTGATTTGGTTTTATGCGATTTTTTCTTCGCGGCAGGCTTGGTTGATTTGGTCGTAGAGTGGACGTCCACGTCTACATAAACGGGGGAAGCCTTCGCGTCGCTGGATTTAGAAGCGGATTGAGGATCGCTGGATTGCGAAGACGCCGATAAGCACACGAAGACAAAAAAGATTACAAGCAGAAAAAGGAACTTAGAATGGTTGCCCAACACGTCTCTATGATTATCTCTTAGTAAGATGCTGATGACATGCGTCAGCGTTGATTATTCGCGATGAAAAGTTGACCCCAAAGGCTACCTCTGAAAGTTTTTACCCAGCAGAGAAATATCATCTTCGGCCAGACTGCGAATGAGTTCCTGATTGAAGTAATCCCCTGTTGCCGCAGCGGTGCTTCCATAGCGTTTTAAATACGTTGCCCGGCTTTTTTCGATGTCTTCCTGCAGCCGATCATACAGATCTTTGTGCTTGCGTCCCTCAGCAACTTTGGCTTGATTGTAGAGCTTGATTTCATCCATCAACAGGCGGGAGAAACGCTGCGCCTTGCGGTGGATCTCGGCGTCTTCGGCGCTGAGGGAAGGGGCCGCGGCGGATGACCCGCCCGAGCCCGCTGCGGCCGACATGGCAATGGCGGGTTCGCTTTCCGGTAAAGACTGGGCCTTGGCGCTGTGCAGAGGCGCGTGCGCGGCAAACGGATCATTAGCTGGCGGCGCCGCGTGCATCTCTGGCTCGGGTGGCCCATCTTTTTGGGCTTGCTTGCGCTGGGAAATCACTTCCAGCCAAGTGCCGGTGGCGCGTACCAAAACGTCAAGCGCAGCTGCATCCAGCGCCCCGGCTTGCGATCCCCCGTCGGCATAGATCAGGGCAGAAATTTTATCTTTCAGAAGTAATGGCAATAGTGCGATCTTGCCATCCATCGGTGATCCGAATTTTGAAATAAAGTGCTGATCAAAGTCCGAGGCTGGGCCATTTTCGGCCGTGCGCGAGTGCAACACGTGGGCGGCCATCTTGGAATTCATGTCGAGGCCAAAATCTTTGATGGCGTCATTGTTTGAAAAAGCCGTTCCCTGCCAACCGGTCGCCGTCCCATTCTTCACTACGAATAGAGCCGCGCGGCCGCAATACAGAACCGTGTTGTCGAGCAGTGCGCGCAAAATTTCTTTCTGCGTCGTCCCGGCCTGGATTCGTGCAACCGCCTTTTGCAAACCCGCAGCATTGCTTCCCCCTTGTGCCGGTTTGCTGCCGAGAGCGGGTCCGACTTCTTGCAAGACTTGTTGAACAATGCTTTCACGAAATGAGGCGAGTTGGCGCTCGAGCGCCTGGGTAACGGCAGTGCGGACGATCTCTTCAGCGGAATTTTCGGGCATACCTTCGCTACTTGGGGTGGATTGACCTTTAATTATAGGACGAGGTATGGCGCGGGCAGCAGGTCACTTTAGTCACTTTGCGCCCTTCGGTCCAGATCGTTAACCACGAAGGGCGCTAAGGTTCACGAAGGAGAACGCCATCATTCCTTGACCAGCGGCAGTT
>JBOGLH010000134.1:0-4116 GCA_050746025.1 Terriglobales bacterium
GGACATGGAAGTCGGCCTGCTTTTTAACTTCGGGCAGAGAGCCGAGTTCAAGAGGTATGTTTTCGAAAATTCCAACAAGAATCCGCGTTCATCCGCGTCCATCTGCGGAGGCGAAGTTCCTACTGCATGAAGCAGACTCCACAATCACAGAGTTTATTGATCCACGGCGGGCGGGTCATCGATCCTGCCGCACAAGTTGACGCACTGATGGACGTATTGGTGCGCGATGGCCAGGTGGCAGAGGTTGCGCTGCCCAACAAGATTCGCTCTGGAGCCGACGAAAAAATCGACGCGCGCGGCCTGGTCGTCGCAGCTGGATTTATCGACCTACATGTGCAGCTGCGAGAGCCTGGCCAAGGATACAAAGAGACGATTGCATCTGGTACCGCCGCCGCCTCCGCCGGTGGTTTTACCTCTGTGTGTTGCATGCCCAACACCACGCCGGTGCTCGATTCACCGGAGTGGGTAACCTGGCTGCGGCAGCCGCAGCGAGGGGCAATAGTGAATGTTTTCCCCATTGCGGCGGCAACGCAGGCGGGCAAAGGTGCGGTGCTCACCGACTTTCGCGCTCTGCAGCGCACCGGAGCGGTTGCGGTGAGCGACGACGGCAAGCCCATCCTGAATGAAACCACCATGCGCGAGGCTATGCGTGCCTCGGCGGAAATTAATTTTCCGGTGGTCCAGCACGCTGAAGATACCCGCATCACGCAAGGCTGTTCGATGAACGAGAGTGAAACTTCGTTCCGCTTGGGATTGCGCGGGATGACGGATATGGCTGAAGCCGCGATTGTGGACCGCGATGTTCAGTTGGCGCAGCAGTTCAACGGCGCGCGACTGCATGTGGCGCACGTATCGACCGCAGAAGCGTTGAAATCAGTGCGGCGCGGAAAGAAAAACCGTGCTCGTGTAACCTGCGAAGTTACGCCGCATCACTTCACTCTTACTGACGCCGACATTCGCGACTACGACACCAACTTCAAGATGAATCCGCCGCTGCGGTCGGCTTCGGACCGTGAGGCTTTGCTGGTCGCGCTTGCCGATGGCACGATTGATGCGATCGCCAGTGATCATGCTCCTCATGCGCCTCATGAAAAAATCGTTGAGTTTGAGCGCGCCGCGTTTGGAATCACGGGACTGGAGACAGCGCTGGGATTGGCGATCACGATTTTGCACTTGCGGCAGAAGATTTCATTGGCCCGAATTGTTGAACTTTTCACCGCAGGTCCGGCACGAGTTGTGGACCTGCGCGGGCGAGGTACGCTGATTCGCGGTAGCCATGCAGATATCACCGTTTTTGATCCCAAGAAGCGGTGGACATTTGACGCCGCGAAGTCGAAATCAAAGTCGCACAACACGCCATTCGACGGCTGGGCGTTCACGGGCAAAGTGGTGGCAACGATTGTGGCGGGGAAAATTGTTTACCGGGCGGGGTAGGTACCGCCTTATTTTTCTAGCGCTAGTACTCACTGCAGGGTGCTGATGCTTTGGGCCGTCGCCGCAACCTTCTTCCGGGCGCTGACCAGCTCTGGCCGGTCGTCGCCGACTGCGATCTCGGTCAGCTTTCGCAAAAACTGATTCGCAACAGTTGCGTTCCCGGCGGCCTCGGCAGCATTGGCAGCGCCGTACAGGGCATTGAAACGGTTGGGTGCAACGCGAAGAACGGCCTGGTACTCAGCCAAAGCGTCCTGCGCGCGCTGATGAAGAGATAAAAGGTCGGCCAGCATCTCGCGGGCCGGAAGTACTGCCCCAGGCGTGACCGCGTGCTTGTCCATGCTCTCTTCCAATTCTGCTGCGGACCGCATGGTGGCAATCGCGCTCGACTCCTTGCCATTCAGGTCAGCTATCCATGCCGCTACTTCGAGCCGCTGGACCTCGATCTGATTTGACCAATAGTTGTTCAGGTTGACGGCCGAATTTCGCAAAGAGGCAAGCGTCTCCTCCGCGTGCGAAGCGCGCTCAAGGTTTCCGGTTCGCGCACTGCCGATCCCAACGGCAGCCCAGGTGATGGCCTGCGCCCAAGGAACGCCGGAGCCTGCTTGGAGAGTGCTGGCCTGCTTCCAGTCCCGAAGTTCTAACGAGTATCGTGCGGGAATCGCGGCAGTTGCATATTGCCCGGTCAAAGTCAGACCGGGGATCGGCTTCAGCGAGTTCATTTCATCGAGAACTGCCTTAGCCTGCCTTACCCGACCGCTTTGCAGGTAGGCATACTCCAGGTAATCCATGGCATGAAGCCGCTGATCACGCGCTTCTCCGTTTTGGGAAGTGGTCTCATCAGCTGTGGCGAGCTCCGCCGATCGTAGATTGGAGCTGATGGACTCATCCCACGAGCCCACTCGTGTGAAGATGTGTGAAGGCATATGGTTTGCGTGCGCCGATGAAGGCGCGATTTTGGCGTACAAACGCGCCGCGCCAAGGCCTTTTTCCGCCAGGACTGGATTGTCATAACAATGGATGATGTAGTGCGCGACACCAGGATGGTGCGGTTGCCTGGCGAGAATCGGCTCAAGAATTTCGCCGCACTTGCGCTGATTGGCAAAGGTCTTGTCGGTCTTGGGCGCAGTGATGGCCAGAGCCAGAGCGTGGAAGATTGCAGCTTCAGTGTCATTAGGAAACGCATTCTGTAGACTGCCCATTTTCTGCTCGAAAGCTTGCGCATGGACAGTCTTGTCCTTGCCATCTTCTGCGTAGATTTCGGCCAAGGCATCAACGTAGGATTTTTCCCGCAAGGTTGTGGAAGGATTAGCGGCAGTTTCCTGCGCCTTGCGGAGGGCTACGCGACCGGCAGCCATGTCGCCGCTGTCCCAAAGACCGTGGTAGTGCGACATAGCGATGCCCCAATACGCCATCGCACAAGTAGGATCCTGGTTTGTGATTGCAGTAAAGGCGTCGCGTGCTTTTTCGTACTGGAAGGAATGCAGCAGCGCAACTGCGCGATTGAAAGCTACAGCGACATCTTTGGCGCCGCAGGAAGTCGAGAATTGTACCGAACCGAGTTCATCCTCGGTTAGGACATGGTGATGTCCTGCATCAGCCCAACCCATGCCTAGGAATACGAAAAGACCAGTAATCAGCCCACACAGTAAACGCATAAATCCTCCCCAGGCGAACAGCAATCCTGGTTGCGAAGTATAAACCGGCGGCTGCTGTAATGTGCTCTGCTTTTTTGCGGACGAGAGCCTATAGGATTCCCATTCGTTGTGCAGTAACTTTGAGAGTTTCTAGAGCTGTCTCGAGCTCTCTTCTTGTGTGGGTGGCCGTCATGATGGTTCGTATTCGCGCTTTGCCTTCGGGAACGGTTGGGAACGTAATCCCTGTACCCAGCACACCCTCTTTGAACAGCTCACGGGAAAATTCCATCGTAGTTTTTGCGTCACCGATGATGATGGGTGTGATCGGTGTCTCGCTCGCGGGCGTGGTCTTGCCGCCGATATCAAAGCCGAGCAGAGCAAGCTCTTTGTTCCAGAAGCGGGTATTCTCCCAGAGTTTCTCAATCCGCTCTGGTTCATTTTCCAGTACATCGAATGCCGCAATGCAGGTTGCGGCGACCGAGGGCGGATGGGAGGTCGAAAATAAAAACGGCCGTGCACGGTGAAATAAAAACTCGATCAAATCCCGCGATCCACAAACGTATCCGCCGAGCGCACCAATGGCCTTCGATAAGGTTCCAACTTGAATATCTACTCGGCCGTGCACCTTGAAATGGTCCACGGTGCCGCGGCCATTGCGACCGAGCACGCCAGATGCGTGGGCATCATCCACCATCATAATTGCGCCGTACTTTTCGGCAAGATCGCACAAGGCGGGCAGCGGACCAATGTCGCCGTCCATAGAAAATACGCCGTCGGTGATCAAAAGCTTTTTGCCAGGTTCATTAGCAACGCTGGCCAGCTTGGCTTCGGCTTCGGCGATATTTTTGTGCTCGAATACTAGAACCTTCGCCCGCGACAGCCGCGCCCCATCAATGATCGAAGCGTGGTTGAGCTGGTCAGAGATAATGAAATCCTCTTTGCCCAGGACCGCCGACACCGTCCCCGCATTGGCTGCGAAACCGGACTGAAAAACCACGCACGCCTCAGAATTCTTGAAGCGCGCAATCTTCTCTTCCAGTTCCATGTG
>JBOGLH010000135.1:0-11467 GCA_050746025.1 Terriglobales bacterium
CAGACACCGGATTCGGCAGCGTCGTACGTCGCGTCTTCGGCGGCGACAGCAGCGCCATCCGCGTGAAAGGTCAGGGCGATATGCTCGTTTATCGCGCCCGCTGCTGCAATCCCATTCGCGGAGAATCGGTCGTTGGCTACGTCACCCGCGGCAAAGGCGTTGCCGTGCATTCCGTGAATTGTCCGAACGTGGTGAACCTGATGTACGAGCCCGAGCGCCGCATCGACGTCGAATGGGGCAAAGAAGACGGCGCGCCGGTTTCGTTCCCCGTCAAGCTGACAGTGTTTTGTGACGACCGCTTCGGCATGTTAAAGCAGATCACCGCCGTCATCAGCGATTTCAAAACCAACATCCGCAGCATCGGCGCCCGCACCGAAAACGGCCAGGCCAACGTCGACATCGTCATGGAGATCGAAGACCTGAAGCACCTCGAAAACATAATCAACGGCGTCCGCAAAATTCCCGGCGTGCACGATGTGCAAAGATTGCAACGGGTGTAGAACTGCGTCCTCGGTCGTGGGTCGTCGGCAAAGGCCCTCCGTTGTTGGCTCTCGGTTGTCGACAAACCTCAGGCCCTTAATATTGACCCAGCCGCAACGCGGCGGAATGTGAAAGCCCGGCATGGAAATGCCGGGTGCCGTAGGCAAGAAGAACCGAGTCCCGCAGGGACGGCACGCGCCAGAAATTGCCGATTGGAGATTTAAGATTGCAGATTGAAGCGAAAAGACCAGAAATTCTGCAATCCCTTAAAATAGAATCTGCAATCTAAAATCTTCAATCTGCAATCAACTATGCGCAACGTAATCTCCACCCCTGACGCTCCCAAGGCCATCGGCCCATACTCTCAGGCAATCAAAGCCAACGGTTTCGTTTTCGTCTCCGGACAGATTGCCATCGATCCTGCCACCCAACAAGTCATCGCCGGCGAAGTTGCCGCCCAAACCGAGCGCGTGATAAAAAATTTGTCCGCCATTCTGAAGGCCGCGGGCACCAGCCTCGAAAACGTTGTCCGCTCGACCGTTTTCCTGAAAAACATGGGTGACTTCACCGCCATGAATGAAATTTATGGAAAGCACTTCACCTCGACGCACCCGGCGCGATCGACAGTTGAAGTCGCTCGCCTGCCAAAAGACGTGCTGGTTGAAATCGACGTGATCGCATTAGCCAGCTGATTCTGCTGCCGCTCGTCTCAATAAAATTGTCGGGAGTGAATGAATGAGAAAGTTCGGATTTATCGCCATCGCAATGCTCCCCTTCGCAGCCATCACCTTGTCGCAAACTGCGCCTCGAACCAGGACCCGCGTGGTGAACCGTCGCCCCAACACCAAGGCTCCCACCAAAGTCACAGGCGACGGCGTCAAGACCGATTCCGGCCTGCAGTACTGGGACATCGCCGTCGGCACCGGTAAAGTCGCGAAAGAGGGCGATGGCGTCCGCGTGCACTACACCGGCTGGCTGACCACCGGCAAAAAATTCGACAGCTCAGTTGACGCCGGCCGCCCTTTGACGTTCGTCCTGGGCAACGGCGAAGTAATCAAAGGTTGGGACGAAGGTGTGGCTGGAATGAAAGTCGGCGGCAAACGCCAGCTCCGCATTCCCCCGGATCTAGGCTACGGCGAAAACGGCACTCCCGACGGCACCATCCCGCCCAACTCCACACTGATCTTCGACATCCGGCTACTCAGCATCCAGGAGCCGCCGCAATAGACATTCGTACGCTTTGGCTTTCCTTCGTGGACCTTCGTGTCCTTTGTGGTTTGCGCTTTGAAGTTAACCGCACAGGCAGGCTTCCTCTGTGAGCTTCCGCCGTGAAACTCCGTGGCCTCTGTGGTGTAGGCTTTCACCCAGCAGCAAGCACACGAATGCAAGCTTTCTCGTGTCCTTAGTTGGTAAATGCCTTTAGGTTTTACGCCTTGACAACTTTACCGCTGCGCAGGCAGGAGGTGCAGACGCGGATCCGCTTGCTCGCGCCCTTCACTTTCGCGTGAACCGGGCGCAGATTGACGTTCCAGCGCCGCTTGGTCACGTTGTGGGCGTGGCTGATGTTATTCCCAAATTGCGGCCCTTTGCCGCAGATTTCGCATACTTGTGCCATGACTGCTCCGAATGAAATCAGAACTTAATCGTTGAATCTATATTTTAGCGGATATCGGTATTTTTGACCAACTCCACGCCGCAACCTTAGTGCTCGTCACGATTGCTATGCGCGTGCTGAAACTCCGGCGTCCCGGCCTTCTCAATATTCTGCTCCGCGAAAACTCGCACTCGATCAAGCGCCGACTGCAGCTCCTGCAGATATTCCTCATCGCCACCACCGCGCGGCACCGGAATTTCCCGGCTCACCCGCATCAGCGCCCGGCAAAACGGTTTCGGGACCATTGCGCCGTCCCATGTTTTCAGCACCCACGCCCGGTCGAGCGCAATATGAAACACAACCATCGGCGCTCCCGTACTGCGCGAAAGCACCACCGGCCCCGGCTTCGCCACATATCGCGGTCCTCTCGGCCCATCGATGGTGAACGCCGCCGTCCATCCCTGCTCGATTTCCCGGCGCATCCCGAGCAACGCCCGAACCGCACCCTTCGAACTCGACCCGCGCACTTTCACGAACCCAAATTTCTGCATGATGCGCCCCGTGTATTCGCCGTCAAAGCTGTCGCTGCTCATAACCCGCACCTGTAAATCGCGGCACCAGTACATTGCCGGAATCATGCAGTTGTGCCAGAACGAATACACTTTTGGCCGCTCCGCCAGGCTTTTCGGCGAGCCTTCTTCCCATGAAACCGAAAATCGTATGGTCGAGCAGAGAATACGTATTACGAAATATCCCGCCCACTCAATGAGCCAGAGCAGTATTCGCTGTTTAAGCGTGAATTTCCGCCACGGCTTATCGATTTTCGGCGCGGCTGGGATGGCGACTGCGTTCACGATTCAATTCTAACGTCTCCGTTGCTGTCATTCCGAGCGAAGAAGGTCGTCTGCTTGGGAGACGAAACTTCACAGTCGAGGAACCTGCTTTTGAGGACTTAGTCTGAAGTTTGAAGCTCGTGATACCTGCCGCCTGAGTAGTAGTAGAGCACGGAACTCTTCTCCAGCCACTCGACGTCTATGCCATCCAGCTTCAGTCTGATTGATTTGCTTTCGTCGAATCCTGTCTGTTTGCCGGGCGGTACTTTCGAGATCACCAGACCGGAGTTGGGGGTGCTGATCCCATGATCCAGGACACTAAGGTGATATTGGCGGGAGCCTTTGCTTTGGGCAATCACCACAACTTTGTATTGTTCCTCAACCCCTGACTTAGGAATCAGCAAGATCGCGAATCCGCGTTGGCTAGCTTCTTCGAAGTTGCCGACGGCCACTCCCGGACAGGCATGAGGATTAGAAGTTACCCAGAGCTTCCGGTCGTATCCTTCAAGGTCAGAAAGTGCTTTAGGGCGCAGGCCTGGATATTTGTCCACGACTAATTCCTGCACACCGGCCGGCAAGCTCCCCATCGCGCACGGGTCAGCGTTCTTTTGTGACAGCATCGACGTTGTCCAGAGAAGGAAAAGCGCCATATAAAGTCGCATGCGTACATCGTACGATTGTCGTCGGCGTGGTGCTAGTTACGCTGGGTGGACGGGAAGAATAGATTCCTCACTGCTGAAGTGATTTGGAATGATAATTTTTTAGGCCGCGCCCAAGGTACAAACCCAAACCCGAGAACATGAATCCAAGCCGCGTGCCTCAAACCGAGCAGCCCGCTCCCGAAACCCGCCGCTTAACCGCCCATGAAATTTTTGACGTTGCCAAGGACGGCGCTCGCTCCGAAGTAAAGCGCCCCTGGCGCGCCCTGGCTTTTTCCGGACTGGCCGGCGGTATGACCCTAGGCCTTACCGCGATTGCGGTTGCCGCAGTCCGTTCCCTGATCGGCGATGGCGGCTGGCAGGAACTCGTGGCCTATGCTTTCTATCCCATCGGTTTTATTGCCGTCATCATCGGGCGTCAGCAACTCTTCACCGAAAATACCCTTTACCCCGTCATCCTGGTGCTCGATGAGCGCAAGTACCTCAAGTCCACCCTCCGCCTGTGGGCTGTGGTGTTCGGGTCCAATATCGCCGGCGCTCTTACCTTTGCCGCTTTGTGCAGCTTCACGCCCGCGCTCAAACCAGAAATTCGCGCGCAACTCGTCGAGCTCGGAAACCAGGCAGTGCAGGGCAGTTTCGGCCATCTTTTTTGGAGCGGCGTGGTCGGCGGCTGGCTCATCGCCTTAGTTGCATGGATGGTCTCAGCCAGTCACTGGACCATCGGCCAGGTCGCCATGATCTGGCTCCTGACTTTCGTGGTGGGCGCTGGCCATTTCGCGCACTGCATTGTAACCAGCTGCGAAATACTTTCCGCCGCCATGGCCGGCCCGGTTTCGGCAGGCGATTATTTGCACTGGCTGCTTCCCGCAACACTGGGTAACATTGCCGGCGGCGTAGGCATTGTCAGCGTCCTCAACTACGGTCAAGTGCGGCAAGAATAATCGGCAAAATAAGCCGAACAAAAATATTCTTCTCCCGAGTGTCATCCCGAACTCGTTGGCCGAAGATCACAACTGCTCTGTCATCCCGAGCGAAGTGTGATCCGTAGCGTAGCGAAGATCACACGTAGTCGAGGGGACCTTGGGTTCTTTCTGCATTCGACACCGCGGTGCTAACTGAATCGCTCGCGGTAACAATCTTGAAGGGATGGCCGACCAACCATTTCTCCCACAATTGCTGCTACCATTTCCGCCACTGGCGAACACCCTGCACCCAGCTCTCAAATTCACAGCTCATCGCCCCTGGCCATTGCCGACCGGCCCCTGGATTATGCACCAGACCTGGCGTGATCTGCTCTTCGCGCACTGGCCTATTTCCGCCGAAGCGTTACGCCCTCTGGTCCCGTCGGTGTTGCCGCTGGACACCTTCAACGGCCAGTGCTGGATCGCGGTCACGCCATTCCACATGACAGGAATCCGCGCGCGCTGGACGCCGCCTGTGCCGGGAATTTCGGCATTACCCGAGTTGAACGTGCGCACCTACGTCACCTATGGCGGCAAGCCTGGTGTGTTCTTCTTCAGCCTCGACGCAGGCAGTTGGCTGGCAGTTTGGGGCGCCCGCAGCACCTATCACCTCCCCTATTTCCATGCCCGCATGGGGGTTGCCCTCGAAAACGGATGGTTCAACTACCATTGCCTCCGCTCTCCGGGCACAGAATTTCACGGCCAATATCGCCCCACCGCTCCACTGCAGCTGAGAGACCCGGGAACTCTCGAACACTGGCTAACCGAGCGCTACTGCCTGTACACAGTCGTCCGCGATTCGGTTTACCGGGCAGAAATTCACCATGAGCAATGGCCGCTACAGGATGCCGAAGTGAAAATTTCGAGCAACACCATGGCTGCTGCCGCAGGTATTCAGCTTCCCGAAATCGGGCCGCTGCTGCACTTTTCAAAGCAGCTCGCCGTGCTGATCTGGCCGCTGAAAAAGGCTTGACAAACCGGAGTAAGTCGTTGTTCGCCAGCTTCCCGCCATAAAAATCCAGCTCACGAGTTTTATTGCGTGCTGTTCTGCCTTCAAATATGCTGCGAATTAGATTATGGCTCCTGCCATTGCAACCGGGCCCGAACAGCTGCTCCTTGAGTTGTTCGCGATCTTTGTATCTGCAAAGGCCGTCGGCGAGTTGTTTGAGCGCATCACCTTGCCGTCCGTGCTAGGTGAGATCCTGGCGGGTGCTGTACTGGGCCCCTACGCCCTGGGCTGGGTCCCTATTACCGACACCATACATTCGGTGGCCGAACTCGGGGCAATTTTTGTCCTCTTCAGCGCCGGTCTTCAGACCAGCCCCAGGGAACTGATTCGCGTTAGTGGTAGATCCCTCAGCGTAGCGATTGCAGGCGTAGTTGTTCCATTCCTGCTGGGCTTTGCATACATGAAGCTACAAGGCAATCTCACCAGCGAATCCGTGTTTGTTGGGGCTGCGATGGTCGCAACCAGCGTAGGTATCACTGCCCGCGTGTTTGCCGACCTGAACCTGCTCTCTACCGAAACCGCGAAAATTATTTTGGGTGCCGCCGTCTTTGATGACATTCTCGGAATGGTGTTGCTCGCCGTGGTGGGCGGCATGGCGACCGGCAAGGTCGACTGGCTGCACATGGGCGTGCTAATCGGAGAAGCAGCGGGTTTCGCGCTCTTCATGCTATTTATCGCTCCGCGCATCGTGCACCGTATCGAACCTGGCGTCGAACAACTTTCCATGCAGAACGCGTCGCTGATTGTGGCGCTTTCCATTTGTTTGCTGCTCTCTTGGCTCGCAGTGAAGATTGGCATCGCCGCTATCATCGGCGCATTCTTTGCCGGGCTTGTCTTCGCGGATTACGCGCCGCAATGGAACCTCTTTCCTAAGGTTTCTGGAATTACGGAATTTCTGGCCCCATTTTTCTTCTTCGTGATCGGATCGCGCCTTAATGCTTCTCTGCTTACTCGCGAAACGCTGATTTCGGCGATAGTTATTTCCGTCCTTGCCATAGTTTCCAAGTTGATCGGTTGCGGTTTGCCCTTAATCGGCCAGGGATGGCGCCACGTCCTGCAAGTTGGAACCGGCATGATGCCGCGCGGTGAAGTCGCTCTCATCGTTGCCTTGGTTGGATTGCAATCAGGCATTGTCAGCCAATCCACATATACCATCGTGGTAATCATGACCGCCGTCACCACCCTCCTTGCGCCTCCGCTGTTGCGAATTTTGTTTCGACGTGAGATTGCGGAACGGCAGGAAACTCACATACCCGAGCCTGTGCGGTTATAATTCCGCCTTCAGGAATTCCGCATGACCCTAACCGGACGTGTAGCCGTCGTTACCGGCGCCTCGCAAGGCATCGGTCGCGCCTGCGCATTGAAGTTGGCCAAATGTGGCGCAAGCGTTGCGCTCATCGCGCGTAATCGTGAAAAGCTAGAAGAAGTGGCGCGGGAAATCCAACAAGTTGCCGCTTCAAATCCTGACCATGAGGGCACAAGCTTGCCCGCTTCCGTAAATGAAGCAGACCGTGGGGCCACGGGCGTCCCCGCCCGTGCAACTGATGCAGAAGGTGCGGGCACAACCTTCCCCCCCGCCCGTGCCTACGTCCTCTCCGCCGACATGCAAAACGATGACGACATCAAATCTGCATTCAAGTCGATTCTCGGCGAATTCGGGAAAATCGACATCTTGGTCAATAACGCCGGCATAACCCGCGACCAACTCCTCATGCGCATGAAGCGTGTCGATTGGGATTCCGTGCTCAATACCAATCTGACCTCCGCATATTTGTGCACCCAGCAAGTAATCGGTTCCATGCTCAAGCAGCGCTGGGGACGCATTATCAACATCACCTCGATCTTTGGACAAATGGGACAGGCCGGTCAGGCCAACTACGCCGCCTCAAAAGCCGGACTGATCGGTTTAACCATGGCAGTAGCGCGTGAACTCGGATCGCGCAGCATCACTTGCAACGCCGTAGCCCCAGGATTTATCGAAACTGCCATGACGGCGGAATTGCCCGAAGAACTAAAGCAGAACGCCCTGAAGATGATTCCGCTTGGCCGTATTGGTTCGACCGAAGACGTGGCCAATTGCGTCGCGTTCCTCGCCTCCGAAGAAGCCGGATACATCACCGGGCACGTGTTGAACGTGAATGGCGGAATGCTGATGGGCTAACAAAGCCTGATCGATTAACAAATATAGAAGTGCCGCAAGCTCCTTTGTGGCTCCCTCTGTGATCTCCGTGTCCTCTGTGTTGAAGGCTTTTGACTTTGAATATCGGAGTGCTCAGTTGCTTTTGCTTTTGTCGGCGTTCTCGGGTTTTTCTCTGCGTCTCTGCGATTAAAATCTTTTGGTCTTGCAAGTAAAAGTAAAGAAATGAAGGCCAACTACCAAACCAAGATTACTGATTTTGGCTTTCAGAGGGCAGAATCACCAGAACAGCTCGCTCAAGCCCGCGAACTTTTCCTCGAATATGCGAACTCCCTCGGCTTCAGTCTGTGTTTCCAAAATTTCGACCAGGAACTCGCATGTCTTCCCGGTGACTATGCACCTCCAGCCGGTCGGCTCCTTCTCGCCATCAGCAACGGCCAGCCCGCAGGCTGCGTCGCCCTTCACAAACTCGCTCCCGAAATCTGCGAGATGAAGCGGCTTTACCTTCGGCCGCAATTTCGCGGAAGAGGCCTTGGCCGCGAGCTTGCCGAAACAGTAATAGCAGAAGCGCGCCAGATCGGATACAAATACTTACGTCTCGACACCGTCGAACCGGTCATGAAAACTGCTGTAGAGATGTACCGTCAATTAGGCTTTCGCGGAATCCCGCCGTACCGTCCGAACCCCATCGCAGGCGCGCTTTACATGGAACTACAATTGTGAACCTTGAAAGGATCCTATGAAATCCATTCTTCTCTGCTGTGTTCTCATGCTGCTCGCAATTTCCGCGCTCGCTGCCATTCCCAAAGACGTTACCTACAAAAGCGGCAGCGACACGGTTCATGGAATTCTCTATGCGCCCGCAGGGAAGGGACCGTTTCCTGGCATTATTGTCATCCACGAGTGGTGGGGATTGAACGATTGGGTGAAAGAGCAGGCCTCAAAGCTGGCGGACCAGGGTTACGTCACTCTGGCTATCGATCTCTACCGCGGCAAAGTCGCTACCACCCCCAACGAGGCGCATGAATTTATGGGTGGTGTTCCACCGGACCGCGCCCAGCGTGATCTTGAGGCTGCGTTCAATTTTTTAGCGGCTCAGAACGACGTAAAGAAAAACAAAATTGGGGCCCTAGGCTGGTGCATGGGCGGCGGCTATTCTCTCGCCCTTGCCCTGCAAGAGCCCAGGCTCGCCGCTGACGTGATCAATTACGGAGTCTACGACTATGCCAGCCTGGCCAAGGACGACGCGGACGTCAAAAAAATTAATTCGCCGATTCTCGGACTCTTCGGCGCCCAGGATCGCGGCATTCCTCCTGCCGATCTGAGAAAATTTTATGAGCAACTAGCCAGGCTGGGGAAAAAAGCCGTCTTCTCGATTTATCCCGATGCCGGCCACGCCTTCGAAAATCCCAACAATAAAGATGGATTTCGCGCCAAAGACGCGCGGGAAGCCTGGAACAAGACGATCGTTTTCCTGGCCACTTATTTGAAGAAGTAGTTGCGGAGAAATTTTTGCTTGTGAATATCTTTTTTCGTGGTCGCGCTCAGGCATTGTAGAGAGCAGAGAAATAAGCACAAGCGAGTTGCTGCTGATATCATAACTTTTCGCTTGCCATCGTGTACTACTCTGGTTACCATGCACGCTGACCTTTCGATGAATATTGGGGTGACAATCCGCAGTTTCCGGCTACAGAAAGGAATGTCCCAAGGTGACATCGAAAAACGGACGGGCCTCCTCCGCTGCTATCTTTCACGGGTCGAAAACGGCCACACTGTCCCCTCATTAGATACCCTTTCAAAAATTGCCGGTGCCATGGAGCTTCCGCTCTCCCATTTTTTTGCCGAACCCGGCAGCGGTAACGGATCAAAAGCTCTACCTCAACTCTCCGACGACGAACTCCGCTTCCTGACCCAGATTCGCCGCTATTCCGGCAATCTTAACGACAGCGATCGCAAGCTGGTAATTGCCATGGTCAAGAAAATGGCAGTGAAATAGCCATCAGCCCATCAGCCATCAGTCATCAGTCATCAGTCATCAGTCATCAGTCATCAGTCATCAGTGAGTGTCAGCGATGCATGCTGGGGGCAAGAGTTGGTTGTGGAGGAGCGGTCGCCCTCGCCCGCTTCCTTCGTATACTTCGCTCCTTCGTGTACCTTCGTGCCCTTTGTGGCTAATGATTTTAGGTGTCGTTTTGATGGCTGATGGCTGATGGCTGACAGCTGGCAGCTGCTTACTTTCGTACCATCCCTCCCGTGTCCGAGCGGTACCTCGCTCCGGTTACCAAACTCCCCTAAACTGTCGATTAGGTCCCAGCACGCGAAACCCCGGCCTGCCGCCGACCGCGAGATCCCATGACAGTTGACGAAGAGCTGACTTTACTCGAGTCGCACGTGCGGCGATTGAAAATCGAGTACGAAATTTATTTCAACAGTCCGCAGAAGAGGCCGCCTTCTGATCTGGAATGGAAGGTGCTCGCCCTATTGCGTAAATTTTCCGATGGCGGCGGCCGTATGAGCTTTTCCCAGCGCTTCCGGTACAACGAAATTGCCCAGCGTTACGCCATTTACAGCGACCTCTGGCGCAAGAAGGCTCGCATTCGTGAGGAAGGCTATCGGCGTCCGCAAGACGCCCTGCTTTCGGTGCAGGGTGTTCGACCCGACGAACATCAGGCAGCCCACAAGATTTACGGAGTGCACGCCCACCCCGATGCGATCGTCGTAACCGACGTCAAAGCCGAGCGCGAGAAAGTTGAACAACTCTTCATTGCCCTGAGTGACGCAAAAAAGAAAGCCGGTGAAAAAGTCTCCGGCTCGCTCGACAGCTTCAGCTCCTTTGTTCAGAAAAAAACTAAAGAAATCCGCAAGCAGTACGGCTGCGAGCAGGTCGAATACTCGGTTGACATCGCCGACGGCAAAGTAAAACTCACCGCCCGCGCCAAAACCTAAGGCATTCAAAAATTCATTTTTTTTCAATTGTCAGACGCTCGTGTGGGATGCTCGTGTGGGATGCTCGTGTGGGGACGGGCGCCCACGCCCGTCCGGTCGAGCTTGTTCGACCCTTATCGAACCGGGAGCATGAGTTTACTCGCTGCTTTTCAAACTCCGAAGTTGGAAGAAGCAATTTTGCGGTCCTGTTTTCTCCGTGACTCCGTGCCTCCGTGGTGAGTTGGTTGTTGCCAGCGCACGCCTTGTCTAACTGCTAAAATTCCCTTAGTCCTTCCGCCGCAAAATTCTGACCGAGGTTCTCAATGTCCCAGAAAATCCAGCGCGCAATTCTAAGCGTCACCGATAAAACCGGCCTGGCCGATTTTGCCCGTAAACTCTCCGGCATGGGCGTGGAGCTGATTTCCACCGGCGGAACCGCCAAGCTCCTGCGCGACTCTGGAATCGAAGTAAAAGACATCTCCGACCTAACCGGCTTCCCCGAAATGCTGGATGGCCGAGTAAAAACCTTGCATCCTAAAGTTCACGGCGGAATTCTGCATCGCCGCGAAGATCCCGCCCATCGCGCAGCGGTTGCCGAGCACGGCATTCAGCCCATCGACATGGTCGTCGTCAACCTTTATGCCTTCGAAAAAACTGCCGCGAAGCAAGGCGTGCCCTTTGAAGAGCTAATTGAAAATATAGACATCGGCGGCCCGTCCATGATCCGCTCCGCCGCCAAGAATTTTCACGATGTCGCCGTAGTCACCTCGCCTGCCGACTACGACTCACTGGCCGACGAAATGTCTCGATCCAAGGGCGAGCTTTCTTCCGAAACCAAGTGGCGTCTCGCGCAAAAAGCTTTCGCCAC
>JBOGLH010000136.1:0-6367 GCA_050746025.1 Terriglobales bacterium
AAACAAGACCGATGACCCTCCGTAACTCATTAAGGGTAAAGGTATTCCGGTGACCGGCATAAATCCGACCACCATGCCAATGTTGACCAGTATATGAAAGGCCAAAACTGCTACTACACCCATCACAATAAACGTGCCAGCACGATCAGGTGCTGTTTGGGCGTTCTGGGTCAAACGCATCAACACGATGAAGTATAACAGCAGCACCGCCAGCGCGCCTACAAAACCATGTTCCTCTGAAAACGCTGCAAAGATGAAATCGGTGTGGGGCTCGGGCAAGAACGCCAAGTGAGTCTGCGATCCCGAACTGCTGCCCCAGAGTCCGCCGGAACCGACAGCAATTTCTGATTGTTTAACGTGATAGCCCGCGCCAAGCGGATCAGCATCGGGCGCACTGAAGCTCGTAAGGCGCTGTTTCTGATAATCCTTCATGTGATGCCACGCAACCGGGGCTGCCATAGCAGCAAGCATCACCACCACTATGACCTGTTTCAATCGTATTCCACCCAGAAAAAGTCCGATCACCGCGATGGGGACGTAAGTCAGGGCCGTCCCAAGATCGGGCTCCTTCAGGACCAGGAGCATTGGCACTCCAACAATCGCTCCGGATTTGACGAAGTCGGTCCACGAAAGCTCGCGGTTTTGCAAATCTGCAAAGTACTTGGCCACGGCGAGAATCAGGATTAGCTTGACCCACTCTGATGGTTGGAAGTGGTTGCCGCCGGGAAGCTTCACCCAGCGCCGGGCACCGAGGTATTTTTGACCAAACAGCAATACCGTCATTAGAGATGCGACTGCGCCGATATACATCCAGTGCACCTGCTCAAGCAGCATCTGATAATTCAACACGCTGACCAAAAGCATGCCACCCAGACCGCCCATGATCCAATACATCTGCTTGATGTGGACACCGGCGAATTTGGTGTGCAGCGTGGCGCTGCGAATTTCGATCACCCCGAGCGCGCAGAGGATCAGGACGAACGTCACCAACACCCAGTCGAAATCACGAAATGAAACATTGCGGGCCATAAAAGTAGCTTCTAGCTGTTAGCTCTTAGCTTCTTGCTCCTCAGTTCCTTCAAGTGCGGGGACAGCCGCCCTCGGCTGTCCTGACTCACCATCAAAATGCAATCGAGCTGCGCTCGATGGACAGCCAAGCGCGGCAGTCCCCACACTTTGCACAACTAATTCAACCCTGGCGCAGCTGTTGCCAGCGGCAAGGCTTGTTTCGCCAAGTTAACCTGGAACCTTCCGCCATTAAGTTTTTCGCTTTCGCCTTCTTCGCCCGGTGAAGTCCACAGCGCGCCTACTTCTACTCCGTCATGGGCAATTTTCTTGGCCACATTTGTCGGCTGACGACGTTGTTTGTCGACGAAGGCTTTAATTACCTGGGTTGCGATTCTGGCCGCGAGCTTGCCGTGTTCTCCCCCCTCGAACAGAGTGCAAACGATAATGTCTGGATTACGCCTTGGGGTGAATCCGACAAACCAGCCGTTCTGCGCGAAGTCTTCCTCGTTTTTGTGTTTCGCTCTCAAAGCTAGCGAAACCACCTGCGCCGATCCGGTTTTGCCGGCAATGTCCACTCCCTCCACATGGGCCGAGGGAGCCGTGCCCTCGGGCAGCAACACGCGCGACATCGCGTCGGTGATAGTGTTCCATCCGTTCGGATCAAAGGGTATGCTTTTTACCTGGCTATAGCGGCTCACTTCTACCAGCCCCGGGGGCAGGTTAGTGGGATCGACCACGTGCGGCACCACCATTCGCCCATCCATCGAAATCGCCGAAATTGCCCTTATCAATTGCACTGGTGTCACCGCCACCGCGCCCTGCCCGATGCCGACCGAGATGGTTTCTCCGGCAAACCACTTCTGGCGGAAGTTGCGCAGCTTCCATTCCTGTGACGGCATGACGCCGCTGACTTCGTCGGGCAAATCGATACCGGTTTTCTGTCCGAGTCCGAGTGCGGTAGCGTATTTCGCAATCCGGTCGATGCCCAGCTTTTCCGCCAGCGTGTAGAAGAACACGTCGCAGGACTGGTAAATTCCCTTGGTCAGATCAACTTCGCCATGACCGGTCTTCACCCAGCAGCCGAAGCGGCGGCCGTAAAACTCCGCGCCTCCGGTGCAGAACACGTGCAGATTCTGGGCAATACCTTCCTGCCATCCGGCGGTCGCCATCAGAATTTTGAAGGTTGAACCGGGTGCAAGCTGGGCTTGAATGGCTTTGTTCAACAACGGTTTGTCAGGATCATTAATGAGCTTCATCCAGTCCGCGCGACCGATGCGAATCGCGAAATCGTTCGGATCGAACACCGGTCTGCTGGCCATGGCCAGGATTTCGCCGCTGTGCGGATCCATTGCCACAATTGCGCCATTTTTTCCTTCCATGGCTTCTTCGGCAGCGATCTGCAGATCGACATCGATGGTCAATTTCAGCGGCTTGCCCGGTACCGCGGGCTTTTCCTCTAACGCCTCGCCGACTTCTTTGCCGTGGCTGTTCACCACCACCTGTCGCGATCCGTTGGTGCCCATCAACAGTTGGTTGTATTCCAGTTCGACGCCGGATTTACCAACGACATCGCCGGGACTGTAGAGCTCGAACTGCGGCTGGTTCAGCATGTCCTCGCTGACTTCGCCAACATAACCCACCAGGTGCGCCAGAAATCCCTTGCGCGGATAGAGACGCCGGTAGGCCATGATGCTGTCCAGTTCCGGCAATTCGCTCTTGTGCGCCTCAATGAAAGCCTCCTCGTCCATGGTGATGTCTTCTTTGAGGTAGATGGGCTGATATTGCGGCAAGCCGGCGAAGTGGTGAATCTTTTCCCGCACTTCTTTCGGATCCAAGTGCAAACCCTGCGCGATCAATCCAGCGTCGCTTTCCAAATTTCGCGAGGAGTCGCGCATCAGTAACGCGGTAAAGGAAGTGTAATTGTCGACGATAGTCCGGCCGTAGCGATCGAGAATTTTGCCTCGAGGGGCAAGGATAGGAACCTCGCGCACCCGATTCCGCTCGGCCGCTGCGGAATAATACTCGCTTTGTGAAACCTGCAGCCGCCAAAGCCCGTAGGCCAGGAAAAGGAATATCCCAAGCACCACGTATTGCACCGCGGTCAGGCGGAAATGGGAAGGCTTTTCATCGCGGCCAAACATAGTCAGTTGTCGGTCCTTCGTCGTAGGTTGCTGGCAAAAACTGCGGCGGGACGGGTTAACTGGATTGTAAATCTTCTCTGGATTGTGGGCGATGACTTTGAGTAACGAAAGTCACCTGGGACTCAACTTATTAAAAAGTTGTGTTAGACCCATAAATATGGGAATATGGGTTTGTGAAGACGACTCTTGAAATTCCCGATTTTCTGTTCCGCCGCGCTAAATCGGTGGCCGCCGAACGGGGTATTCCCTTGCGTCAGTTTGTGACCGAAGCCGTGCAGGACAAGCTCAATCTCACTTCCGGCGCGAGAGCCAAGCCGTGGATGAAGCACTTCGGAAAGCTCAAGCAGCTTCGTAAAGAAACAAAGCAAATAGAAAAGCGAATTGAAGAGGCTTTCGAGCAGGTCGATCCGGAAGTTTGGGAATGATACTGGATACGAACGCCCTGTCGGCCGCAGCCGACGATAATCCTGCAGTGATAGCGATCGTTTCAGGCGAAAACGAAATCGCTATTCCGGTGATTGTCCTGGGAGAATACCGTTATGGCATCGCGCAATCTCGCCACCGCTCACGCTATTCGAATTGGCTGGATATGCTTGTCCTCGACTGCCTGGTGCTCAATGTAAGTGAGGAAACAACGCATCACTATGCGGCGATCAACCTGGAACTCAGGCAGATCGGCAAGCCAATACCTACAAACGATCTTTGGATTGCCGCTCTTTGCCGGCACTATTCGCTTCCGATTCTTAGTAATGATCGGCATTTCGATTTTGTTCCGGGCAACCGAAGGATTGGGTGGTAGGTCTTTTCGTTTGCAACGATGGAGGATCGGAATTGACTTAAGTGAATGACGAAAATCGGCTGCTGTGATGCTTTCCCATCTGTATTATGCGCGATCTTTCAACCGGTCCAACAATGCAAACAGAAGAACCGCCAGAATTGCATTGGCGAAGGCAGATTCCAGTTCGTGGGCCCAATTCCAGTGCAGGTTCAAGCGAACCATGCCTCGCGCGATCAGGAAATAAATCAGTTCGTGGATCACATCGAACCCGATGACCACCAGGAAACGCGTGCCCACGCTTTCCACATCCAGTTTGACTCCTAGCGAAGAAGCGCCGTACCCAACTACTGTCTTTGCAATCCCGTACAAGCCCAGCGGATGGTTGGCGCCGGCGAGCGAATCCTGCAACAGCCCGATCGCTGCACCGGTGACCAATCCCGCTACCTGGCTACGCCGCGCCATGGCAAAAAAAATCACAATTAGCAGGGGCAAATCGAAAATCGCGAAAAACGGGAAGCGCAGCGGCAGGAAGACCTGCAGGAAAACCGCCAGCAAAGGAACGATCAGCGTCACCGGCAAACTGAACCGGTAAACCTCAATCTGCTCGCGCGATGTGTAAGTCAGGGCCACGGTCTATTGAGGAGTGTCCCCGGAATTGGGAGGCGTAGTCTGGTTTGATGGCGGTGGTTGGGTCGATGGCGATGCCGAAACGGGTTTCGATGTGCCAGGCACGGGCTGTTTTGGCGCTGGCTTTGAAATTTTGCTAGGAGATATGATTGCTGGTTTTGTTCCAGTTGCCGCGTCGGAAGAATTCGGCACAGTCGAACTAGCAGGCTTTGCAATGCCGGATGGCGTAGATTTCACCTGGCCCGGTATTTCCGACGACGCGGTTACTGGCTGAACGTGAGGAACGCGAGGCGGGACTACCGCGTGGCCAGCCGTTTCTGCAACGCCAGACTTCGCTGCAGTCGGCGGTTTGTCCGGAACCGACGGCAGGCGCTCCGACAGAATGTCTGAGGGCCGCGCATGCGTGACAGTTAATGTTGGGTCGCGTTCTTCCTTCTTGAGGATAACCAGCACTTCCTCCAGACGGTTCAGTGTCGCAGTCGGCTTCACAGTGACCTGCAGAAACTCAGGCCCTTTTTGGATCTTGTCAACGTTTCCAATAATCAAGCCTTTTGGGAAAATCTGATCGCCACCGCTGGTCAGCACCCGGTCGCCTGGCTTGACCTCCTCGTCGAGCATGATCTTGTCAATCACCAACTCACCCGAGCTTTTGCCCTTCAACACACCTTGTAGGCGCGACTGCTCGAGGATCGTACCTACGCCGCTCTGCTGATCGTTGATCAACAATACTTGCGCGGTGCTCTTGAATACGCTGATAACCTTGCCGACCACTCCAGTGGCAGAGATCACTGCCATCTCCGGCTGGATACCGTCGCGCGATCCCCTATCTATGGTGACGGTTCTTGATTGTTCACTACCACTGGAACCGATTACTTGTGCGGCCAGCGTTTTCGCGATGAATTGTTCTTTAAATCCCAACAGAGACTGCAAACGGTGCGCCTGATCGGCATCCTGTTTCATGCGCACTTGTTCGATTTGCAGTTGCTCTATCTGGTCCCGCAGTTCGCGATTTTCCTGTCGCACGCCACGCAAATAAAAATAGTTGTGCCAAATGTCCGAGGCTCCGCTCTGAACCCGGACCAGACCTTTTTCAAATGGAGTGATGGTCGAGACTGCCCATACTCTGATAAGGCGCGCGGGATGGTTTTCGCTGGGGCTCTTGACCTGAACCGCCAACCCCAAAATCTGAAGAAAAATGGCCGCGGCTAGAAAACTGACATTACGATAGCGGCCCATAAGGTTTTCCATAAAAACAGCTATTAGCTCTATGCTGTTAGCTTCTAGCTGCCTGGGTGCATGGGTGAGCTAACGGCTTATTCTGTCGGGCCGACGACCAACGACCGAAGGCCAACGACGGTTTCTTACTCGATCGAAATCTTTCTTAGCAGCTTGAAGTCGCTCAGCATCTTGCCTGTGCCCAGCACTACGCTGCACAGTGGATCGTCCGCAATCGACACCGGCAAGCCGGTTTCTTCGCGTATGCGCTTATCCAGATTCTTAAGTAACGCACCGCCGCCCGTCAAAACGATTCCGCGATCACTGATATCTGCGGAAAGCTCGGGAGGCGTACGTTCTAAAGCTACTCGGACCGCATTCATGATGGTCGAAACGCATTCGCTCAAAGCTTCACGAATTTCGCTGTCATCCACCGTAATCGTTTTGGGCACGCCTTCAATCAGGTTACGGCCCTTGATTTCCATGGTCAGCGGCTTGTCGAGCGGATAAGCCGAGCCGATCTCCATTTTGATCTGTTCTGCAGTGCGTTCGCCGACCAGCAGGTTATATTTCCGCTTCAGGTAATTCATGATGGCTT
>JBOGLH010000137.1:0-19125 GCA_050746025.1 Terriglobales bacterium
GCACTTGATTGGCTTCCTTCTCTGTTTCCTGGCACCCCACAAGAGTGCGTAATATGTGAACCTTCTCTGGGTCTTGCATGTCCCGCAGAGTTTGGGTTGCATATTTCTTTCGCTGCTGACCGTCCACAGTGACCTCCGCTGCATCATGTGAATAATTTCGTACAGTTCACCCGATGTCAGATTTGCCGGAACAAACGGACGCCTGACGCGGAAAATATACGCCTTATCCTCCGTCAAATGCGTAATCCTGTACCAGAATGAGAAACCTAAGTAGAAATCGGCCGCGGAAGGGGCTTGTATCCACCCTTCGAAAATCGCGCAAAGAGTTGGCCGACCAGCCGTCGAGCGAGAATGCCTCGTTCTGCCTGGAGTTGCGGTGATGCGCGAGGTCCTTCGACTCCGGAACTCAATTCGCGGCGAATTGATTTCCTTCGCTCAGGATCGTAGTTCTTGATTGAAAAGGTGAGCAGGAAGTTATGCACCGCTTGGAATACACTGGGATGCGTCACGAACATGCGAATTCAAAAATGTAATTGCGCTCTGGTTGTCGGATGTTTGTCGATTTTTATTCAGGCCTCCTACGCGGGGAACGACGTGTTGGGTGAGCTGCAGTTAGAAGGCGCCACCAAAGTCGAAAAGACCTCCGGAGTTTGGATCGACGGCCAGTATCTCGGCTATCTTGACGAGCTCAAGGGATCGAAGAAGATTCTCTTGCTGCCCGGAGAGCACAAAATCACTGTCCGACAGAACGGCTACCTGGACTTCACACAAGACCTCACGCTGCGCCCCGGAGAGAAGCAATTCCTGACCGTGAAGATGGTAAAGGACACCCGGTACGTGATGCCGGCAGTGACCTCGGAGGTCAAGATATCAGTGAATCCCGACCGCGCCGCCGTCTTTCTGGATGGACATTACGTCGGCCACGCGGCCGAGTTCGGCAGCGGCTTGATCGTCGCCCCCGGACATCGCAAAATCACCATCAGCTTGCCGGGATATCAGACTTTCTCGACCGAAGTCGACCTCGCTCCCAAACAGAAATTCGAAATCAAAACCGACTTGCTCAAATCAGGCGAGCCGCAGATGACCGCACCGGAGCAGTAAGCTGCCGCGATTCCTCCTGATTCAGTTTTTGTCCTGTCATCCTGAGCGAAGCATGATCTTTCGTTTTTCGAAAGATCATGCGCAGTCGAAGGACCCCGTGCTCGTTCGCATCTGCAAAAGCCTGGAAGGGAATTCTCTGCACTGTCGAGTGAGAATGCCTCGACGTGTATAGAGTTGTGCCGGCAAACACGAGGTCCTTCGACTCCGGAAATCAATTCGCAAGCGAATTGATTTCCTCCGCTCAGGATGACAGTTTTAGGGTGGTGACAGGTGGGTGCGGACGAGTCACACGGTCACAGCCCGATGGCTGCTCAACAACAGCTCGAACGCCTTCACTGAATCAACAGGGGGTGAATACAGAAATCCCTGGACCATTTCGCATTTGAGGTGTTTCAATTCACTGACCTCGTCCTGAGTCTCAGTTCCCTCAGCAACAACTTTCAGTCCCAGACTGTGGGCCAGGCTAATAATCAGGCGCACGATTTCATGGTTGTCGTGGTCGGTGGACATTTGTGAAATGAATACGCGGTCGATTTTCAGGGCGTCGATAGGGAAGCGCGGCAGCCGGCTGAGCGACGAGTAGCCGGTGCCAAAGTCGTCGATGCTTATAAGAACGCCCAGGGCCTTGAGATCCGAAAGCACAGCGAAGGCGTGGTCCGCGTCGCCCATGGCAATGGTTTCGGTGATCTCAAGATTCACCGAGCTCGGCCGAACGCCGGACTGGGCAAGGATCTCGCCAATTTCTTTGGCCAGGTCGGGCAGGGCAAACTGCCGCGGGGTGATGTTCAAACTCATGGTGAGCGGCGGGGTGCAGTTGAGTTTCGTTTGCCACGACTTCAGTTGCTGGCAGGCTTCCAGGTAAAGCGCGCGATTCATGGGAATAATCAGCCCTGTCTCGTCTGCGACGGGAATAAATTCAACCGGCGGGACCATCCCTTGCACCATCTTCCAGCGGCTGAGAGCCTCAAAGCCAATGATCCTGCCGGATTCAAGCCCGATAATCGGCTGGTAATAAACCAGCAACTCGCCATGTTCAATGCCGCGGCGGAGATCGGTTTCGAGCTTCAACCGCCGGACAGCGCTTGAATGCATTGCCGGATCGAAGACTTCGCACCGCGCTTTGCCCGCTTGCTTGGCGCGGTACATGGCAATTTCCGCATCCCGCAGCAAGTCCTCGGCGCCTTCATAGGAATTATTGCTGGCGGCGATTCCAACGCTCGCCGAGATGACGATCTGCTGTTCGCCGATAGTAAAAGGAAGTGCGATCTTGTCTAGAATTCGACGGGCCACGCGAATGGCGTCGCTGGGTTCGGAGACGTCGTCCAGAAGCACGGTGAATTCGTCGCCGCCCAAGCGGGCAAGACTGTCATTGGTTATTACTGGCGCAGCACGAGAGACGGTGTCGGTCTCGCGAAAGCACGCCGTCAAACGCTTGGCAATCTGGATGAGCAATTCATCTCCGGCAGAATGGCCGAGGCTGTCATTCAATACTTTGAAGCCGTCGATATCGATGAACAGCACAACAAAGGTGTAATCGGAGTGCCGGCGAGCCCGAATCAGCGAATGCTGCAGGCGATCGACGAACAGCGCGCGATTCGGAAGTTCGGTGAGAATATCGTGAAGCGCCCGGTGCTCAAGCATCTCCTCCGCGCGTTTGCGCTCGGTGATGTCGCGATTGACAATGACTAATCTTTCCAGCTCGCCTTTGCCGTTTTGAATCGGGCTGGCGCTGGATTCCAGAATGCGCCAGTCGCCGTTCTTGTGACGCATGCGATATTCAAGTCTTTGCCCACGCCCGCTGGCCCGTGCCTTGGCCGCCGCTTGCAGTACTCGCTCCCGGTCCGAAGGGTGTATCTGATCAATTGCGGAGCTCGCACCGAGTTCCTCTTCCGAATAACCCAAAACCTTTGAATATGCGGGACTGTTGTACAACCGATTTCCCGCACTATCCACCACCGCAATCATATCTGCGGCGTTTTCGGTGATCAATTGGAAGAGTTCGTCATGCTCGGCAAGTTGCCGCCGCACCCTCTGCAGCTGCATGTGCTGGTACATCGTATAGATATCGAACAGCAGGACGAGAGCGGCCAACCCGCGCACCCAATCCTTGAGGTCGGTCCAGTACTGCGAGCTGATTCCAGAACCATGATTGAAAAAAGTGAGGAAAATAATGCCCGCGGTGAGGGAGAGAGTAACGATTACCGCAAAGCCCCACAGCCACCATTCACGGCCCTCGATCTGGTTAATTTTGAGCGAGGTCATCGCTGGGCTTCTACGGGAAATAGTTTTATAGTCGGAAGTCATTTCGGGCGAAAGAACGATTTTAGGCGGCATAAATCTCAGGCCAAAGTTACAGAGGTTGGTTGAGCTTTGGTGCAAATGGAGTTATTTGAATGCTGAAGCCGAACTAATGAGCTCCAAAATGGGACAAAGGCCAGCAGTTTCCGAGAATAAAGCGGAAAGAGGAACTCTGCGTGAACCGTCGGTTCACCGACCGACAGCTAAGATTTGCTGTTACTACCGCGTTTGAAGATACTCAAGTTTGGCTTCCTTTCAATTTTGCGGGATGCCATACTGGTTACATCCCATGAGTTCCGCGGCAGAAATCCGAGCTTTGGTAATCACCCGGGATACGGGTTTGACGGCGACGTTTACAGATATCTCCCGGGAGTTCGGGATCAGTGCGCAAAAAAGCAAGAGCAGTAATGGCGGAGTTCCAGAGGAGCTGAGCCTCTCGAAGTATGAGGCACTGTTGATTGATTTCGAGACGGTTCCGCAGACCATGCCAATCTTCACCACTATCCGGCAGAGTCCGGCCAACCGCCACGCGGTGGTGTTCGCAGTGGTAGGAAGTCCGGATAGCCGCCAACGCGCACGTGACCAGGGTGCCACGTTCGTCCTGGAGCGTCCGCTGGAAGGAGAGGGAATACGGCGAGTGCTTCAGGCCGCCTATGGAATGATGACCAGCGAGCGGCGACGCTATTTTCGATGTGCCGCCGAAATTTTCGTGCGCCTGGTTCGTGACAGTGGCGAGGAACTCGCCTGCAAAACCATCAATGTCAGTAGTAATGGAATGGCGGTAAGCGGCTCATCATCATTGAAAGCCGGCGAGAAGCTGCACATTGCCTTGACATTGCCAGGCCCCGAGTCTCATGTGCGTGGCCAAGCGACCGTCGTGTGGGATGATAAACACGGCAAGACCGGGTTGAGCATGGAATGCGCAAACTCGCAAATGCAAAGGGATCTAGACACGTGGCTGGATGGACAATTTCAGCCGGTCCTCAAGCAATAATCCCCATCGTGTGCAATTTTCAAAAATAAATTCCTCCGATCTGCGCTTAAAATATTGCCGCAATGCTTCCATCTAATCTTGTGCCTCCATTTACGCGTGAGACTGCGACCTTGAAGGTACGCGCGGCGGAGAATAACTGGAATTCCCGCAACCCTGAAAAAGTTGCGCAAGGCTACACTCTCGACAGCCGCTGGCGTAATCGCAATCAATTTATAAATGGCAGAGACGAGATCATCACCTTCCTGACCAGGAAGTGGTCGAAGGAACTCGACTACCGCCTCATCAAAGAGATTTGGGCTTTTGATGAAAAAAGGATTGCGGTCCGCTTCGCTTATGAATCGCACGACCAGTCCGGGCAGTGGTTCCGATCTTATGGAAACGAAATGTGGGAATTCGATGCCGACGGACTCATGGAGCGCCGCCATGCCAGCATCAATGATCTTGGGATCACAGAGCAAGACCGCCTTTATCGTTGGCCGTCAGGGCCTCGGCCGGTAGGGCACCCAGGATTGACGGAGTTGGGATTGTAATGTTCTCGCGTGGGGACAGCCGCCCTCGGCTGCGGGGCATAATCCTCCCTTGCTGGTTCGAAGCGAGGGCTAAGGTCGATGAGCTGCACAGTTCAGGCGCTGTGCTGGAGCAATTCCTCAGCTGGACATATGGACAAAATGTCTCTACCCTGAGCGCGGCGATACGCTTCTACTTTTCACTGATAGAGTCGTGGAAGCATGCAATGCGCGAGAAGAGGCCTTCGGCGAAGATAGGCTTTTGCAAATCACCCGCAAGTCGGCAAACAGTCTGCGCACACCATTCACAATGCTTTGTTGCAGGCTGTGTCCCATCATTGCGGCGGACAACTTCAAGATGATGCAACCCTGATGGTGTTGCAGCGCACTCGCACTTGAATCGATTAAACATCGATCAACGCCCGCCGGGTTGAAACGGCTCCAGACAGGTCTTGACAGGGATTCGGCTCCGAAAAACCTAGTACATTACTTCATGTGCGCTCTATGGACACTGCCAATTTCGCCTTCGCCGACAGGTGCCAGTGAAACGATTTCCGGGCAAACGAAACTCCGGCTCAGGTCCGCCTCGCCGACCGCCTCGATTCTCGCGCGAGCTTGCAGTCATCTACGAAGATGATGCCGTTGTGGCCGTCAATAAGCCAGCCGGACTTCTTGCAGTCCCGGCGCCGGGGTCCGATGCTCCGTCCGCCTTATCTCTTTTGTTGGAGGATCTCAAGCCTCGCCGGCAACGCGCCTTGATAGTCCATCGCATCGATCGCTTCGCATCCGGAGTTCTGCTGTTCGCGAAAACCAACTCTGACCGCGAGGCGCTGGTCGAACAGTTTCTCGCGCATACTCCCCTACGGCAATATCTGGCGGTCCTGCGCGGACATCTCACCGCCAAACAGGGAACGCTGGTTCACTATTTTCGGCGGGAGGGAATGTATCAAAAGTTGAGCACGGAAAAGGATCGCCAAGCAGCGCGAGCTGAACTCAGCTACTCTATCGAACGCTCTCTGCGCGGCGCTTCGCTGGTGCGGGTCACGTTGCTAACGGGGTTGCAGAATCAGATCAGGGTGCAGTTTGCAGCGCTAGGTCATCCCGTGATTGGTGATCGCAAGTACAGCGCGAACGAAGCCTCAGAGCGACGCATCGCGCGGGTTGCTCTTCACGCGGCCTCTTTGCAGTTCGTTCATCCCCGCACGGGCCAGGCGGTCTCGTTGGAATGCGCAATTCCTTCGGATTTTAAATCTCTTCTTCAGTCGTTATCGCCACCAGCGCGCGGCCATGTTTGATTGCCGAAGATGACAGTGAAACAGGACTTCGACGTTGTCATTCTCGGGGCCGGGGCGGCGGGCCTGATGTGCGCGATAGAGGCCGGCAGGCGCGGCCGTCGTGTCGTGGTGCTTGAGCGCGCCAACCGCATCGGCAAGAAAATTCTGATCTCTGGCGGTGGCCGCTGCAACTTCACAAACTTGTATTGTCAGCCAGAAAATTTCATCTCCGCCAATCCGCACTTTGCCAAGTCAGCGCTCGCGGCGTATACCCCTGTGGATTTTATTGCTCTGGTGGAAAAACACGGCATCACGTATCACGAAAAAACTTTAGGACAGCTTTTCTGTGACAGCTCCGCGCAGCAGATCGTGACTATGCTCGAAAGCGAATGCAATCGCGGCGGTGTTCGCATTTTGACCGGCGTTAATGTTGACAGAGTAGACCGCGATAACGGATTCTCCCTCTACTCCAGCCAACAAGAATTCCGTGCGACGGTGCTGGTTGTTGCAACCGGCGGCTTGTCCATTCCGAAGATGGGTGCAACTTCATTCGGCTATGAACTGGCGAAACAATTCGGATTGCAAATTAACGCCACCCGTCCGGCTCTCACTCCGCTAATCTTCAATGCCGAAGACCGCCAACATTACTCCGACCTGACCGGCGTTTCGTTGGAAGTAGTGACAGCAATCGGCAAGCAGCGCTTTCGCGAAAAAATGCTCATCACCCACCGTGGCCTCAGTGGTCCCGCCATTCTACAGATTTCTTCTTACTGGAAGCCTGCAACTTCGATCACGATTGACCTTGCGCCAGAGCGCGATTTGACCGCACCCATTCGCAGCAGCAATGTTGCGCGCCGGGAACTTGGCGGCCTTAAAATCGCGCTGCGTGAAGTTTTGCCTCATCGATTTGCGGATCGCTGGGTCGATCTTCATCCCCCAGCCGCCTGGATCAACCATGCGCTGGCTGAATTTGAGCGGCAGGCGCACAACTGGATCGTCACCCCAGAAACCACCGATGGCTACGACAAAGCCGAAGTCACCGCCGGAGGCGTCGACACCAACGAACTCTCCGCCAAGACCTTGGAATCCCGGAAAATTCCCGGGCTCTATTTCATTGGCGAAGTCGTGGACGTAACCGGCCATCTCGGCGGCTTTAACTTCCAGTGGGCATGGGCGTCAGGGTTCTGCGCCGGGCAGGTGGTTTAGCGGTTCTCACGCTCTTCCGACAAACTCGCGGCTCTCGGTGGACACTTTCACCTTTTCGCCCTCTTTGAGGAACAGCGGAACGCGAATCTCAAGGCCGGTTTCCAGCCGGGCCGATTTTGTCACCGTGCCGCTCGAAGAGTCGCCCTTAACTCCCGGCTCGGTCTGGGAAATTTTCAACTCGACGAAGATAGGCAAATCCAGACCAATCGGGTTTCCGTTGTACTTGCGCAATTCGATGATGGCGCCCTCGACCAGGAAATCCAGCGCATCGCCAACCATCTGTTTCGAAAGCGTCAGCGTTTCAAAACTTTCCTGGTCCAGAAAATGCGAACCATCGCCGTCGCTATAAAGATAAGACGCCGGAACCGACTGCAGATCGGGTTCCTTAAACTTGTCATTCGCCTTGAACGATTTCTCAAACACCGCATTGGTGAGCAGGTTGCGCATCTTCAGGCGCACCAGTGTCTGCCCGCCGCGAGCCGTAGGCGTATTCACGACTGCTTCTAAACACACGTAGGGAGTGTTCTCAAACTCAAAGAATGTTTTGCGCTTTACCTCGATTGCATCGATGAGTGCGGCCATGAGGTTTTTGACCAATCTCTAAACTCAATGATAAACGGCGCTTCGAAAACTCTACGGATCGCTGCCGAAATCCCGAGCGCAGCCGAGGGGACCTCTTGAGAGGGGAGTTTGATTACTCAAACTCTGTCATCTCGACCGGATTGTCTTTGGGAGCGTGATGCGGGCAGATTGAGGTACGTTCTAACGCGGCCGAAACGTCTTCCCCGTCTCCAGCAGCGTCTTTAATCGCGACAGCATCCGCGGCCATCCATCCGCGTTCTGACCATACGACGTATCATCATCCTGAAAGCCGTCATTAATCACTACAACCTTCACTGCCTCCGTTTCTGGAGTCAGTTCCACCTTTACCCTCGACATCACCGCCCGTCGCCCAGGCCTTCCGGACCGCAGCTTCAAGCGCAATCTGACGCGATTCAATCCATTTGGCGTAGTGCTTTTTGATAATTCTCACGGAGTTTCCTAGAATCGCCGCGACCTCGGATGCCGGCGCTCCTTTCGAGAGTAGATCGGGCGCGAATGTATGCCGCCGGCGATGCGCGTGAACATGGCCACCGGCGATCTCACCGAGCCGACGTATCCCCAAGTGTGATGGTCCAAAGCAGAACACAAGGTCTCTCCACTCCGCAGATCATCGCTTTGCGATATCTGCTCCGGTCGAGATGACAGAGTTAGGGTGATGACAAGATTGGGGTGATTGGAAGAAATTGGTGGAGGCGGCGGGAGTCGAACCCGCGTCCGAAAATGTTACTGGTCAAGAGACTACATGCTTATTCGCGTTCATGCCCTTGGCATTACCCAAAGACGTTCGCGGCCGCCGCTCAGAACGGACAAGAAACGGTTGCCGCTAGCCTGAAGTCTTAACCTCTCGGCCCAGACGTAGCAGAGAAGAGCAGCCCGCTGTGTGACGTCCGCTCGCAGCCCACGGGCGAAGCTGCGGAAGACGGCAACTTAATTAATTAAGCTGCGTATGCCATCTGTTGATTGGCAATTATCATTTTGCCCACGATTACAGGTGCGAGCACCCTGGCATGCCTCTTGGCCGCAAGCATCTCCGTCGAAACCGTGACGCCCCCAGTTTGGGATGGCCTTCAAAGAACTGCTTCCAATCTTAGTAGAACAAGAAGGGAAGTCAATGTACCTAAAGAATTAGATGCGGCAGAGAGGGGTGGAGAACCAGGCAGTCAACGGTTCGCCAGAGTTGCAATGTCGCCGAGTCCAAGCAATTTGGCATCGGCGGTGGCCAACGTCAGGCCGAGCACTTTGGCAGTGGCGGCGAGAATGCGATCAGCCGGATCTCTATGCGGGAGAGAAATGCGGTGCGACTCGAGCGCCACTGCGTGTGTGACCACTGCTTCACGAAAAATCGCGGTAGCATCGGCAACCCATGCGGCTCTGTCTTTTTCAAGGATAATCCGGCCCTTGTCCTGCAGAATCAGCGCCTCCCACGTACTGATAGGCGAGAGCCAGAGCTCGTTTTCTGGATTCTTAAGCGCAAGTCGCAGGCCTTTCCCGATTCGCTCCGGATCGTAGATACTCCAAAGCCAGATGTGGGTATCGAGGAGAATTCTCAATCCCGCAGAACCTCCCAATCATCGGGTTCGCTCGCGGGCGATACAATGTCGCCGACGATTTTCATCCTGCCTTTCATGAATCCCATCCAATCTTTTGGAGCAACATTTGGAGAAGGGGGTCCAAGTTCTGCGACCGGCTTTCCAAATTTGGTGATCCGGACTCGATGCTTGGTTTTGTGAACTTCATCCACGATAGCCAGGCACTTCGCTTTGAATTCGGAGACAGCAATTTCCTTCATAGTCAAATCATTATACTATGGTCAAAATAAATAGTCAAAGCCGACTGAGCGATTGATCACTCCCCCATTTCGATCCCCACTTCGCGGTGCCACTCCGAATCGTGTTTTGAGTGCAGCAGGCGGGCGCAACGGTTCCAGCGCAGGATGGCATCGTCGTTGCCGGTGGGGCGGATTCTTTCGGCTTCTTCGTAGTGGTGCATTGCGTCTTCCAGCAATACGGTCACAGCGTGTGCAGGACGGCCGGTTCGAAGTTGCGCTTTCGCGCGCCGCTCGTGTAAAAGCCCGGTGTAGTAAAGCCGCTCGTATGCATCGCTGAGTTGCTGGAAGGCTTTTTCGGCGTCTGCGTAGCGGTCGGAACCCTCGCCCGTGAACTGGTCAGTCAGCGCTAAACCGAGGGTACGCAGCGCCAGCTGGTGGCCGGGCTCTACGGCCAGCACGTCTTCGCAGATAGATTCCGCTTCTTCGGGCTCGTTGAGAAAGCGATACAGTTCGGACTTAGAAAGAGCGGCGTTAATGCCTTCCGGAGAAATTGTTTTCAGTTTGAATTCCATACGCCCTCCTGTGAGATCACAGTTTGTTCAAACTTTGTGTACCAGAGCCTGCGCTGAGCGAAGTCGAAGGTGTCCTTCATGGTTAGAGAAACCAGATAACCAGGAAGGGCACGAAGGTTCACGAAGGAAAGCTTCTAAGTCCCTCTAATTTTTCGCACCAGCCGCAGCACCGGATCGTAATATTCGTCTACCACCCGCTCTTTCAACGGAATGATGGCGTTGTCGGTAATGTGAATTTCTTCCGGACAAACCTCGGTGCAGCACTTTGTAATGTTGCAAAGCCCCAGGCCCAGTTCGCTTTTCAGAAGCCCTACCCGGGAAAGGCCATCCAGAGGGTGCATCTCCAGGGCGGCGACTCTCACAAAAAAACGCGGCCCGCCGAACTGATCATGCTTGTCGTGCTCGCGCAACACGTGGCACACGTTCTGGCACAGGAAGCACTCGATGCACTTGCGGAACTCCTGCACCCGGTCCACATCTTCCTGCATGATTCGCCAATCGGTTCCCGGGCGCGGCTTAAACGCGGGGATCTTCCGATTTACTTTGTAGTTCCACGAAACATCTGTAACCAGATCCTTGATCACGGGAAACGATTTCATCGGCAAGATAGTGATGGGCTTGTCCTGGGGCAGGGAATCCATGCGTGTCTTGCAAGTCAGGCGAGGGCGGCCGTTGACTTCGGCGGAACACGAGCCGCACTTGCCGGCCTTGCAGTTCCAGCGCACCGCCAAGTCAGGCGCCTGGTGCTTTTGCACGTAATGCAGCGCGTCTAGCACCACCATTCCGGGTGTCAGCGGGATTTCGTAGTCGGCAGTTTTGCCGCTTTCGCGATCGCCACGAAAAATTCTCAGCACCACGTTGGGCATTTAGGCTTTCGCTCCTTTTTCAGCTTCAATCAGCTTCTGCAGTTCCTCGGGAGGTTGTGCAGTGGGCCGTTGCTGCAAAAGCATTTCGTTGCCCCGACGCAAAATGATGTTGTTCTGTTTACCCCAGGAGGGATCGTAGTTCGGGAAGTCTATCCGGCTGTGAGCGCCGCGGCTTTCTTTTCTCGCCAGCGCGCAGCGCGTGACTGCCTCTGAAATTGTCAATAAGGACTTCAAATCAGCGCATAAATGCCACCCGGGATTGAACATTCGCGAGCCGGGAACCGAAAATTCTTTCGCGCGCTCTTTAAAATGACCGATGTCCAACAATGCCTGTTCGAGATCGCGTTCGATTCGGAAAATGCCTACCAGGTCTTGCATAGTTTCCTGCAGCTCGCCGTGTAAATCGTAGGGACTTTCACCGTCCTTGCGCTCGAACGGCGCAAGCATTTCACGTTCGCCTTCTTCGATTTGTGCCGCATCAAGCGAAACAAAGCTCACGTTCTTCGCGCTCTCGGCAGCAGCTAGACCGGCACGCCGTCCGAAGACCAACAAATCCGAAAGCGAATTTCCGCCCAGACGATTTGCTCCATGTAACCCAGCTGCAACTTCGCCGGCCGCGAACAATCCGGGAACAGTCGTGGCTGCGGTCTCGGCCTCCACACGAACTCCGCCCATCATGTAATGACAGGTCGGTCCCACTTCCATCGGACCCTTGGTAATATCCACATCTGCGAGTTCCAAAAACTGGTGATACATGCTGGGCAGCTTGCGCTTTACGTAGTCGGCGGGCTTTTGCGAGATGTCGAGATACGCGCCACCATGCTCGGTGCCGCGACCTTCTTTCACTTCGGTGTAGATGGCTCGGGCCACAACATCACGCGTGGAGAGTTCCATCCGCTTGGGATCGTACTTCTCCATGAAACGCTCACCATTTTTATTGCGCAGAATTCCGCCTTCGCCGCGCACTGCTTCGGTGACGAGCAATCCTTGCACCCCCGGAGGCCACACCATTCCAGTGGGGTGAAATTGCACAAACTCCATATCCATTAATTCTGCGCCCGCTTCGTAGGCCAGCGCCATTCCGTCGCCGGTGTACTCCCACGAGTTCGAAGTGATCGGCCATGCTTTGCCGATTCCGCCGGTGGCCAACACGATCGATTTCGCTTTGAAGACCACGAAGCGACCGTTCTCACGCCAATAGCCGAACGCGCCGGAGACGCGGCCGTTATCAGTCAGCAGGCGCGTCACTGTGCATTCCATGTAAACGTCAATCCCCATCTGCACGCCGCGGTCCTGCAGAGTGCGGATCATCTCCAGGCCGGTGCGATCGCCGACGTGGCACAAGCGCTTGAAACTGTGGCCCCCGAAGGCACGCTGCAGAATTCGGCCATCATCGGTGCGGTCGAATAGCGCGCCCCATTGCTCAAGTTCGCGCACGCGATCCGGCGCTTCCTGCGCGTGAATTTGCGCCATGCGCCAATTGTTGAGGAATTTTCCGCCGCGCATGGTATCGCCGAAATGGGTGCGCCAGTCGTCGGCGGCATCCACGTTAGCCATCGCCGCTGCGATTCCACCTTCAGCCATTACGGTGTGCGCTTTTCCGAGGAGCGACTTGCAAACGATGCCGACGTTGGCGCCGTGGCCGAGTGCTTCAACGGCTGCGCGCAGACCAGCTCCGCCAGCGCCAATAATTAAAACATCATGCTCGTGAGTTTCGAATTTGCCGTTCACCGGGTTGCTCACAGGATTCGCAGGTCCCTGATGGCGCCCGTGGCAACCAGGCGCACATAAAAATCAGCAAGTCCAACGGAGAAGAGGCTCATCCAGGCAAACAGCATATGGTGTTCGTTTAGGAAGCTCAGGTTTTTCCATGTGGAATGACGCGGGCCTCCAAAGTTGACGCAAGAAAAACAATCGAGCTTGCCGCCAAACAAGTGCCGCACCGAATGGCAGGAGCAAAAATACAGTGACAGCAAAATGACATTCACTAGTAGCACCAGGGTCCCTACGCCGATGCCGAATCCGTTCGGAAAGAAAAATGCGGCGATTGCGTCGTGCCAGAGAAAGGCCAGAAAAACAACGGCGATATACATGAAATATCGATGGATATTCTGCAGGATGAAAGGGAAGCGAGTCTCGCCGGTGTAATTGCGCTTTCGCTCCGGCACAGCGCATCCCGGAGGATCAAGAAAAAAGGCGCGGTAATAGGCTTTGCGATAGTAATAACAGGTGGCGCGAAAACCGAGCGGCCCGCCGAGAATCAACAGCGCCGGGGAATAAGGCCAGTAACGATGATGCACATCAATTAGCGGAGAATAAAAGGGCGACAAATAAGGCGCAGTCCAGAAGAATGCGCCTTCAAATGCCCGCCAGGTCGCATAAACCGAGAACCCACCCAATACTACGACGACAGGAATAATCTGCGTCCACCAGGAACCGGTTTGTGCTGCCCGATATGCGGTTTGCGAAGCCGAGGCCATGTTCCTCCCGTCCGAATAATTGCTGATCTGGTCTGTCGGTGCCCGGTTGCGAACCGAGCATTATAGTGCCATTCCAGACTGGAGCAAGAGGATTTCTATCCTGAGATATCAGCAATTGAACATCATTCCAAATTACTGTTTTCGATTCCGATCGCCCCCGCCATGCATTGCACCATCTATGGGGCAGAGGGTCGGCGGCAGCGAATTGTCCACGAGGTGGCTGACCGGCTTCAAAGTTTTCAGAAAAGCAAAAATCGACGCCAGATCTTCATCCGTCATATTGCGAAAGATCCACCATGGCATGAACTGGTTGATTTCACGTGCACCCACGTACCCCGTTCGGATTGTTCGAATGAACCGGGCCTCGTCGTAGTAGGGGATTCCGCTCGGATCCGATGTTAGATTGGCGCTCGCAACCTTGCCCCATGGCCCCTCAAACTCACGTCCGCCGCCGAAATCTTTGCCCGCAATCGGGTTGTCATGATTATCTGTGGGAGTGTGGCATCCAGTGCAACCGATAACGCTGACCAGAAATCGGCCTCGGCTGACCCGGTCCGAAAGATCCGGCAATGGGACTGGAGCGGTAATCGGCTCGGGAGCGTTTTGAATTATGTACTTCACCGGGAAGATGATTGTCGTCTTTGGAAGCCGGTTCCTGGCGGGAGGAAGTGAGCGTAGATAAACGATAATTGAAGCCAAGTCCTCGTCCGGCAAGTGACGAAAGAAGCCGTAAGGCATCAGGGGAAACAACGCACGTCCGTCGTGCCCAATGCCTTCACGTATGGCGCGGGCGAACATGTCGTCTGTCCAGCTTCCTGCTCCGGTCTCGCGATCCGGCGTCAGGTTGGGAGCAATCACGTGGCCGGGCAAATCCTCGCTGCCAAGGTCCTGACCCGCGAGTTCCATTCCTGCCGGAATCGCGGCATCGTGACTGGTCCAGTCGTGAGGTGAATGACAATGCTTGCAGACCAGAACTCCTTCAACCAGATATTTCCCGCGTGCCAGTCGCGCAGGTGTGCGCTCAAACGTGCGATTGGTTAAGGGCCTTGCCCGCGGACCAAGGAATGCGCGCGGACCAAACACTTTGACTGCTCCAACTCCGCAGACCACAATCACGCCAACTAAAATGAGCAGCAGAATTTTGAATTTGGTTCTCACAGAACGATCCCCCGTCGGACAGAGAAGATATGGCTTCCCGGAGGCTAAGTCAATTTAATTCTCGTCGTCTGTCACCCCTCGTTGCTGGGCGTTGGCCGCTCCGTTATGATCTAAACATGAGTTTTCCGGATACCGTCGTTTTATTCATTCTTGCTCTGCTGCTTTTCGGGCCAAAGAAGTTGCCTCAAATCGCTCGTCAGGTGGGGAAGGCTCTGGGCGAATTCAAGCGTGCATCGAATGAATTCAAAGCGCAGATTGAATCTGAAATTTCACAGCTTGAATTCGAAGAGAAGAAGAAGGAACAAGAACAGAGTTTGCCTAAGATCGAGCCTATGTCGGGATCGATCCCGTCCTCGCGGTTCACTTTGCCGGAAAAACCGGCCGAACCAGACCTACCCTCGCCGGACGTAAACTCGCCAGCCCACAGCAGCCATGTCTGAAGTTGCCCAATTGGAACCACAAGAATCCGAACGCGAGCCCATGACCTCAATGAGTTTCCTCCAGCATCTTGAGGAACTCAGGACGCGTATCTTTCACTCCCTGGCCGCCCTTGCGGTCGGAATGGGCGTTTGCTGGTGGTTTCACCAGGCTTTGTTTGCATACATGCAGAAGCCCATCATTGATGTGCTTCGGCAGAATGGGCTTCCGCAAAAACTGGTGTATCTGACTCCCGCCGAGCCCTTCAACCTTTACTTGAAGATTTCGGCGCTGGCTGGTCTCTTTCTTACATCACCCTACGTGCTTTACCAGGTGTGGTTATTCATCTCTCCGGGCCTGTACCGCAAAGAAAAAAAATATGCCATCCCCTTCATGGTCTCCACGATCTTCCTGTTTGCGGCCGGAGGGTATTTTGGCTATCGCATGGTGTATCCCGCAGCGCTGAAATTTTTGATCGGCATAGGCAGCCAGTTCACGCCCATGATTACTATCCACGAGTACACCGATCTTTTCCTCACGGTGATTCTCGGGCTGGGCTTGGTATTTGAAATGCCAATCCTGATTTTCTTCCTGGCGCTCATGGGCGTAGTCAGCGCAGGATGGATGTGGCGAAATATCCGTTACGGTATCCTTGTGATCTTCATTGTGGCTGGCGCTCTTGCGCCCACGCCCGATATCAGCAGCATGTGCATTTTCGCCGCCCCTATGGTGGCTTTGTACCTTTTGAGTATTGGTGTCGCCTGGTTCGTCCATCCTGAGCAGCGCCAGAAGCGTGAAGCCCGAAAGCACGCATGAGGACCTATAAATTTATCTTGGTGCTGGCGGCAATTGGGTTGTCCGCGTGTTCGAAAGCTAATAATGTGAGTGGCGTCAGCGCCGTTGCACCTGCCGCGGTTCATGCTGATACTTCCGGCTTCGTCGCCGACAGCGCTCCGCCGACATTCAACGCCACTCGCGCTATGCAATACATTAAGGAAATTGTGGCGCTCGGGCCGCGTCCGATTGGAAGCGAGAATCACAAGAAAGTTGAAAAATATATTCTGGCTCACCTGAAAGGCGACGATGTCGAACAGGATTCGTTCGATATCCATCCCACCGAAGGAACCTTTCCCGTCCGCAACATCATCGCGAAATTTCCTGGAACAAGGGACGGGATCATCGTTATCGCCAGCCACTACGACACCAACTGGCCCCTGCGGAATACCTCATATATCGGCGCTAACGACGGTGCATCTTCCAGCGCGCTTCTGCTGGAAATTGCCAACCAGCTTCGCGGCAAGAAGCTCGAAGGATATAGCGTCTGGCTGGTCTGGGATGACGCCGAAGAATCCATGAAGATGCCATGGGATGATCCTGAGTCGCTTTACGGGGTTCGACATCTGGTGGATAAGTGGCAGGCTGACGGCACCCTGAAAAAGATCAAGGCATTTCTGCTTGAGGACATGATCGGCGACGCGGATTTAAATATCGAGCACGATGCGAATTCGACCCCGTGGCTCGAAGACCTGATTTTTAAGGCAGCAACTCAACGGGGATATCAGTCGCATTTTTTTGCCAGGACAATGGGTGTAACTGACGACCACATTCCTTTCGTGCAGCACGGAGTGCCCTGCGCAGATTTGATCGATTTCGATTACGGCTACAACGACGTCTTCCATCACACCACGGACGATACTGTCGAGAAGCTCAGTCCAAAAAGCCTAGAAATTGTCGGAACGGTAACTTTAGAGACGGTGCGCATGATCAACCAGCGATAGTCGCTTCCCGTCTTTCACTTTTCTGCAATTTCATTTCTAATTCCCACAGCACCTCACTCATGAGCGAAACCCTGGCTTGGATTCTCTTCAATGTATTCATCGCCGCCATGCTGGCACTCGACCTCGGTGTTATCAACCGCCACGCGAGGACGCCCAGCTTGCGCCGGGCGCTCGTCTGGAGCGGCATATGGATCGCCTTGGCCGCGGCTTTTGCGGCAATTCTTTATGCCACGCAAGGCCGCACTTCTGCCCTTGAATTCTCCACCGGATACGTTATCGAACTATCGCTCAGCGCCGACAATCTTTTTATTTTCCTTCTCATCTTCCGCTACTTCCGCCTGCCCGAAGAGCAACAACACCGCGTGCTGTTCTGGGGAATTATCGGCGCCATCATCATGCGCGCGGCTTTCATCTTCGCGGGAGTGGGGCTGATCCGCAGGTTTCATTGGATCATTTATGGCTTCGGGCTACTGCTGGTTTATAGCGGCATCCGGCTGCTCTTTCAGCACGGCGGGGAAGTACACCCTGAAAAGAATCCACTGCTTCGCGTAGTACGAAAATTCATGCCAGTCACCGAAGAGTATGTGGGCGGCAAATTCTTCGTGCGCGGCACGCAGCTGTGCGCCACTCCCTTGCTGCTGGTGCTAATCGTGATTGAAACCACCGACGTGATCTTCACCGTCGATTCCATCCCCGCGGTCCTCTCCATCACCCTGAATACCTTCATCGTTTACACGTCGAATATTTTTGCCATACTTGGCTTGCGCTCGCTGTTCTTTACCTTAGCCGGATTAATGGAGGTATTCGAGTACCTGCACTACGGAATCTCTTGCGTGCTGGTCTTTGTGGGGGTGAAGATGCTGCTCTCGCGCTACTACCCGATTCGCACCGAAATCTCACTGGCGGTGATCGGAGGGATTTTGTTGGTCACAATCATTGCCTCAGCGCTGCATCGAGATGACCCCAAGCGGGTATAACCTTGCAATATATTGACTTGAATTTGACAAGCAGAGTCTCTGCGGAGTCGTACTCTTAAGGGACGGAGAATGTATGCAACGCCCTATGATTCCGACGATACTTTCAGTTTGTTTGCTGGCCGCTTTCGCAATTACCAGCATCGGTTGCAGCTCGATGAACTCGATGTCGAATCGGGTCCTTAAGTCGATGGTGTTAAGTCCGGCCACGGCTGATGCGCAAACCTCTGCGAGTGGGCAGGTGCAATACACTGCAATGGGCACATTCAGCATGGCGCCGTCTCCTGCCCCCGTGCCTTTCGTTGCCCCTTACTCAGGCAGTTGGGCGACTTCTGACCTCAATGTTGCGACCATCGACCAGCATGGTCTGGCGGTGTGCGTCGCAGGGGCGAGCGGTACGGTTACGATTACCGCCATCGCATCGAGTAACGCCGGCATGGGAACTCAGAATACGTCCACGGCTGTTTCTGGAACAGCAAAACTGACATGCCCGTAGAAGTTGCTGGATTTTTGCAACTACTCGAACTTGATCTTCTCTCCGCTGACCACTGAGTGCTTTTTAAATTTTGCGTCATTATGGTCGGGATAGTCGGTTCGATAGTGTGCGCCGCGGCTTTCGTCCCGCGCCAGCGCTGAACGGGCTACCAGCATTCCCACGATCTGCAGATTGCGTCCCTCAAATTCTCGGCGACTGTGCGGCCGCGAAACCTTCTCCCCGATTTCCCCTAATCGATTGATAGCTTCCTTCAATGCGACACCCGTGCGCACGATTCCGACGTTCTTCCACATAAGCTCTTGTAATTCGCGGATCGATGTGTCGACCGGGACGCTCACCGGTCCATTGGAATACGCGGCCGGGGGAAGCGTGGAAGCGCGCTTCGGAGGGGCCTTAAGTTCGTCGCGCATCTTTTTGCCAGCCCGTGCGCCGAACACCAGGCCTTCCAGCAGGGAATTGCTCGCCAAGCGGTTTGCGCCGTGAACTCCGGTTCCGGCGGCCTCTCCGGCGGCATAGAGACCGGGCAAGGTTGCGCGACCCTCGAGGTCAGTGCGTACCCCGCCCATCGCATAATGCGCCGCCGGCCGGATGGGAACGAACTCGCTGGTGATGTCGATGTTGTACTGCATGCAGG
>JBOGLH010000138.1:0-3346 GCA_050746025.1 Terriglobales bacterium
GACGATTCATCATTCTGCAAGTCACCTATGAAGTCCGGGCGGGAGGCGCTCCGAATTTGCGCTATGCAGATATGCAAAAATATTTCGCGGACCGAAGTGAACCGCCAACGCTTGCCGAAGTGCGCGAGGCAGTGCTGAAAATACGCGCCAGCAAAGGCATGCTGATCACTCCCGGCGATCCAGACAGCCGCAGCGCCGGCTCGTTCTTTAAAAATCCTGTCCTTACAACCGCGCGGTTCGACGATCTGCTGCGAAGAGCAGGAGAGCGAAATTTGCAGGTGCCAAGCTATCCAGCTTTGTCGCAACAGAAAAAAGTCTCTGCCGCATGGCTGGTGGAAAATTCCGGATTCACCAAGGGCTACGTAAAAGGCCGAGCTGGCATTTCCAGTAAGCACGCACTGGCGCTATTGAATCGCGGTGACGCGACCGCCGCGGAAATAACTGCACTCAGGGACGAAATTCAGGAATGTGTTGAACAGCAGTGGGGCATCAGGCTCGCTCCCGAGCCGGTTTTGGTCGGCTTTTAGCTGCAAAATATCCTTGGTTCTGCGTTCCCAAAATAATTCCGAACAAAGCTTAATTCAACGTGGTCTTCAGTATTGAGGGAAGGCAAACAGTGACACAACATGCCCTCGTAAGCGGCGTCGCGCTGATGGCAGGAACCAATGAAGACGCACTCGAAACCGCTGTCCGTGAACATGCGCGCCTGGTATATAGCATCGCATATTCGGTGCTGCGAAATCACCACGACGCTGAAGACGCGACGCAGGAGACCTTCGTACGAGTGCTTCGATACAAGCGGAAGCTCGAAGGCATTGAAGATCCCAAGACGTGGCTCGCGCGAATTGCATGGCGAGTGGCGATCCAGCGCGGCAAAAGGCGACCGGTTATTTCGATGAGTGAAATAGAAGTTCACGACGCCGCGAAGCAAATACGGTCGCAACTCGCGTCTGCCGAAGAGAACGCATTAGGAAAGGAGTTATCAGCACTGCTGGCGTCACTGATTTCAGCGTTGCCGGAGACGCTGCGCGACGTGCTCAGGTTGTCTACCGTTGAAGGATTCTCGCCTGCCGAAATAGCCCAGGTCTTAGGAAGCACCGAGTCGTCGGTGCGGTCGCGGATTTTCCGCGCCCGGCAGATTCTGAAAGAGAAATTAGGAACATTGGAAGGCAATTGTGAAAGCACCCGATAGAGATCAATTCGACGATTGGCTGGACAACGCCTTGCGGCAATACGGGAATGCGGAGCCACGCATTGGATTAGAAAGCCGAATTTTCGCAAACATAGCGCTGCGTGGTAAGCACGCTCGATTCCGGTATTCGTACGCATGGCTATTAGCGGGTGCGACTGCGGGCGCTTTGCTGATCGGACTCTGGCTTGGAATTTGGCATCGTCCGTTCGGAGCTCCGCAGAAAGTGGCCGGCCAGCAGACCGCCAGGAATGCTGCAACGCAAGCGGGACCAAAAATAATTCCTGCAGTTCGGCATAGGCACAGAGGCACAAAATTGCGGCGGCGAAGGGAAGCTAACGGGATCCGCGCGGTCGAATTAGCCGGGGCACCAAGCCTAGAGCAATTTCCCTCCCCTCGCCCACTCAGCCAGCAAGAAGTGTTATTGGCAAAATATGCCCAGCATTTTCCAGCAGAGGCAGCGCTCATAGCGCAACAACAAGACAAATTCCAGCAGGAAATCGAGCAGGCGGAGCAAGAGATAAACGCTTCACGCAGTTCAGAGCCACAGGAAAGGTGAGTACTATGCGAAAAATGGTTGCAAGCTGCTTAATGACGATAGTGTTGGTTTACGGAGCAAGCCTGGCGCACGCGCAGCAGGAGACGGGAAGTACCGACGCATCGAAGTCGTCTAAAGCTGCAGCTGAGGAGAGCAAAGCTAAACCCGACCAGCGCAAGGCAATTCAGCCATATCGCCTGGATTTTTCAATGAGCGAACTGGAAAATGGAAAGAAAATTAACAGCCGTCATTATTCGATGAACCTGACGGCCGGTAGTGCGAATGAGGTGAAGATCGGAACGCGTGTCCCGGTAGCCACGGGTGGCAGCGGTTGGCAATATATGGATGTCGGCACGAATATTTGGGCCAACCTGCGGGAAAGCGCAGAGGATTTGCAACTAGACGTCAGAAGCGACGTAAGCAACCTCGACATGGACTCAGCACACGATCACAATGTCGTTTCAGCGCCAATAGTCCGGCAGATCAAGATCAACGGGAGCACTTTGTTGATAACTGGAAAGCCGATAATCATTGGCACCATGGACGACCCGAACTCAAACCGCGAGTTTCAACTCGAAGTGATAGCGACAAAGCTAAGATGATCAGTGCAAAGGGCGGTTCCGCCACGGATTCCGATGATTTATCCCCTCTATGATGAGGATCCGACAATGCGCGAACCGCCAATTCACTGATCGGCAATTGTTGCCGCTTCTTTAAAAATCTCCAGGAACATGCTGCGGTTGAGCTTGCCGGTCTGGGTGTTCTGATTCGAGGGATGATAGGACGCGAGCAGCGTGCGACCGTCGGGCGTGGTGTATTTGGCGCCATGCTGGAAGCGGAATTCAGCCCGGCGAACAGACATCCCTCGTCGCTTCAGATAATTCAGGTAGGCGTCAAACCCAATTCGTCCCAGGGCGACGATCACCTTTAAATTTTGCAAGCCTTCCAGCTCGCGGTCGAGAAATACGGCACAGTTCGCCAACTCTTGTGGCAGAGGCTTATTGTCGGGAGGAGCGCAGCGCGCCGCCGCGGTGATATACAAGTCTTTCAGTACAAGTCCGTCGTCACGCCGGGCTGCGGTAGTTTGATTAGCAAAACCGGTTTCGTACAGCACCGGGTACATGAAGTTTCCGGAGGAATCGCCGGTGAAAGGCCGCCCAGTGCGGTTGGAGCCATGCGCGCCCGGCGCAAGCCCCATGATCAACACACGTGCTTTGGGATCGCCAAAACCAGGCACCGGCTTGCCCCAATATTCCCAGTCTTTGTAAGCCCTACGTTTGTCGCGCGCGATTTGCTCGCGATACACCACCAGCCGGGGGCATTGCACGCAGGCGACGACCTCAGAATTGAGAACAGTGAGCCAGTTCTGCATTGGTGTGAAGGGGACTTTGCTTTCGGGTTCCTTCGTGAACCTTCGTGTCCTTCGTGGTGAATAGGTTTAAAAGCATCAACCACGAAGGACACGAAGGTTCACGAAGGAACAGCTAAGAGCGCCTAGTCTTTGTCTGGCATTGCGAAGTATCCGCTGCGGGCCTGTACTTTGTAGCCGTCTTTTGACTTGATCTGCACTCTGCGAAAGCCGCCATTCTTCACCGGATTCGTGGGCACATAGCCAATGT
>JBOGLH010000139.1:0-7099 GCA_050746025.1 Terriglobales bacterium
CTAGCTGCTTTTCGCAGCCTCTTTCTGCTAAAATTTCAAAGTTTGTGCCGGCGTCCAGCTCGCCATCGCACGCTCCCACCGTTAATTAAAAGACATCTCACTTTCGTACGATAGACAAGAAGACGAATTCAACTCGGACGAAAACGAAGAGGAAGAGGACAAGCCTTCTTGGCACTCGAAGACAAATTTGACGATATTAAGAAATTGATCGATACAGGTAAAGAGAAGGGATATCTCACCTACGATCAGGTAAACGATCTCATCCCCCAGGATGTGCAAAGTCCCGACGACCTGGAAGATTTGCTGACCACAATAGGCACGCAAGGAATTGATGTGCTCGAGGGCCCCAAAATGCCCTCAACCGCTCTGGATCGGGAAGACGCCGAAGAGGCCGGGGAAGATGTCGAACTCGACCTCACTCCCGGAGCGATGGAAAAGACCAACGATCCCGTCCGCATGTATCTGCGCGAGATGGGGACCGTCCCATTGCTCACCCGCGAAGGCGAAGTTGAAATTGCCAAGCGAATTGAGCGCGGACAGAACCGTGTGCTGAAAGCGCTTTCGCGGTCGCCGATCGTAATCCGTGAACTGCTCGCCATGGGCGAGGACCTGAAGAAAGGCGTCCGCTCTATTAAAGAGGTGGTCACCTTCGACGAGGAAGAGATCACCGACGAAATCGTTCAGGCCCGGTTGAGCGACTTCACCGGAAAAATCGACGAACTTGCCAAGGCTTACAAAAAAGCCATGCAGGTGCAGGAAAAGTTCGCCGACGTTTCGCAAAAGAAAAATCCCAAACCTTACCGGCGCCTTCGCAATCATCTGGCGCGAGCGGTGATTGGAGTTTCGCAGGCGGTACGCAAACTCGGCTTCACTAACGTGGAACGCAAACGCCTGATCGACCGCCTGAACAAGACGGTTGACACCATGCGTTCGCTCGACCGCCAGGCGCAGAACCTGGACAAAAAAGCCGAAGCCACTCGCAGTGAAGATCAGCGCAAAGAGTACAAGCGCCAGGCCCGAGCCATCAATGCGGAACTGGAAAAGATCGAGCAGGAAGTTGGAGTCGCATTCCAGGAGCTCAAGCGCACCCAGCGTGAACTGATCCAGGGCGACATGGATGCCGAGCACGCCAAGCGCGAACTCATTGAAGCCAACCTGCGACTGGTGGTTTCAATCGCAAAGAAATACACCAATCGCGGATTGCAGTTCCTCGATCTTATTCAGGAGGGCAACATCGGCCTGATGAAGGCGGTAGACAAATTCGAATACCGCCGTGGCTACAAATTTTCAACTTACGCCACTTGGTGGATTCGCCAGGCCATCACCCGCGCCATCGCCGATCAGGCGCGCACCATTCGTATTCCGGTGCACATGATCGAAACAATCAACAAGCTGATCCGCACCTCCCGGCAGCTGGTGCAGGAACTGGGACACGAGCCGACCTCAGAAGAAATCGCCAAGCGCATGGACATTCCGGTCGCGAAGGTGAGAAAAGTCCTCAAGATTGCGCAGGAGCCGATCTCGCTCGAAACCCCAATCGGCGAAGAAGAAGACTCGCACCTTGGGGACTTCATCGAAGACCGCGCGGTTGTGTCTCCGGCAGAAGCGGTCATCAACGTCAATCTGAAAGACCAGACTTCGCACGTGCTTCGCACCCTCACGCCGCGCGAAGAAAAAGTCATCAAAATGAGGTTCGGACTCGAAGACGGTAGCGAACACACTTTGGAAGAAGTCGGACAGAGCTTTGCTGTGACGCGCGAACGCATCCGCCAAATAGAAGCCAAGGCACTACGGAAGCTGCGGCATCCGAGCAGGTCGCGCAAGTTAAGGGCGTTCTTGGATGGGGTAAGGGACTAACCAACTCACGTGGGACAGCCACCCTCGGCTGTCCTGCGGAGCAATGCTCCACAAAATAATAGGCCGCGAGAATCGCGTAATGCCAGGAAGATCAGAACGCGTGGTTTTGCAGTGCAATTTAATGCCGCCGGCCTTTATATGCCTTCCGTCTACGGGTAGGCTCCTTTGGAATTAAGATCCGCAATTTTGCAAGTCAGCAGCAGGCATTCATGCCGACTCCAGCAAAATACATTAGCTGGCGAAGCTGCACACGAGGAACATCGCGCGGAAATATAGCAGAAAAGAAACGGCCGCCGCAGCCAAATCAGCAAGTCCACAGATTTTAGTAGCGAGTCAGTCTGCATCAGGACTGCGAATCCGATGCCCTTGCCGATCCTGCTAACCTACGGCATAATAATTACTTGCCGTATTCCTGCCGGTGGTGTCAGAGAGCTGACCCTGCCTCCTTTCGGAAGAATCAGGAAAGAGCGGAATTGTCGAGCTTCGATCGACTGGACAGCCGAGGGCGGCCGTCTTCACGTGTTCAGTTATTTAAGATCAGTTATTTAGGAAAGGAACCAATTTCAGTGTTAATGATTCGTCTGGCGCGTGTAGGCGCGCGTAAACAACCGCATTATCGGGTGGTGGTGATCGAGAAGGAACGGCCTCGCAATGGGCGTCCAGTGGAGATTGTGGGGACGTACAATCCTCGCACCACGCCAGCCAGCGTGGAGCTCAAGCGCGACCGCATCGAGTACTGGCAATCGAAGGGCGCACAGGTGTCGGAGCGCGTCGGCAAGATTCTGAGCTTCGCGGGGAAGTCGGCGCCGGCAGAGCCGGTGGCTTCCTAACATTTACGAATTGTCGAATTTAAAAATTGACGAATTCAGGGTTTAAATTCGTCACTTCGAAAATCATCCAATTCGTAAATTGTCCAATTCGTAAATCAATTCTGATTTTATGACTGACTCATCTCCCAATCCGAAGGCGCTGGTTGAGCACATCGCGAAGGCGCTGGTCGCTGCGCCCGACCAGGTTAAGGTCGACGAATTCGATGAAGACGGCGAATTGGTGCTCGAACTGGAAGTCGCCGAAGACGATATGGGGCGCGTGATCGGCAAATCGGGCAAGATCGCGCGGGCAATGCGCAATCTGCTGCATGCCGCGGGTGAGAAGGCCGGCAAGCGCTACGAGTTGGAGATTCTGGAGTAGCTTCTAGCTGCGTTTAGCTAAACCGTTTCGGCTGCGGTCTGAGTCAAGTCGAAAAAATCCGTGGCGATCAGCGTGAATCCGTGGCGGATTTGAATTCGAACGCGTTCATCACTTTGGCGCGTGTGGTCAAAACACAGGGCCGGCATGGAGAAGTTGCGGCCGAGATCCACACCGATATCCCCGGTCGCCTGCATGCGAGGATGAAGATTCTGGGGCTGGCCGAAGACGGCAGCCGGCGCCGGTTGCAGATCGACGACGTTTGGCCGCACAAGAATTGGCTGGTGCTGAAGTTCGCGGGCATCGATTCAATTTCGGATGCGGAAGTTTTGATCGGCTGCGAGCTGCAACTTCCAGCCAGTGAGCGCGCACCGTTGGAGCCGGGTGCGTTCTATGTGAGCGATCTGGTTGGTTGCACGTTATTAGATCGCGGACGTGAAGTTGGCGTGGTAAGCGATGTTCGCTTCGGTGCAGGTGAAGCGCCCTTGCTGGTGGTCGGATCGGGGAAGAATGAGCACGAGATTCCATATGCTCAGGTATTTCTGGAGCGGGCCGATCTCGAGCATAAGCGCATCGAGATGAACTTGCCCGAAGGACTGTTGGAAGTGAATGCGCCACTGACGGAAGAAGAGAAGCGGGAGCAGCAAAAGCGCAGTTCTTAGCAGTTAGCTTTTAGCTACACCGGTTCCGCTAAGAGCTAAAGGCTAACAGCCCAGAGCTGAATCAGTGCAAATTGACATCGTCACTATCTTCCCGGAGTTTTTTCGCGGGCCGCTCGATTTCGGAATCATTCGCCGAGCACGCGAAGCTGGGCTGGTGAAGATCGAGGTTCACGATCTGCGGGCGTTTACCCGCGATCGGCATCGCACAGTAGATGACCGCCCATTCGGCGGCGGCGAGGGTATGGTGCTCAAGCCGGAACCGATCTTCGAATGTGTAGAGCAATTCAAGCTGGTGCCGCGCGAGGAACGCGCCGCTGCGAAGCAGTCGGGGGTATTGCTTTCCGCGCAGGGCAGGCGGTTTGATCAGAAGCTGGCTTCTGAACTTGCGGAGCTCGAACGACTGGTTCTGATCTGCGGACGCTACGAAGGCGTTGACGAACGTGTGGGAACGCACTTGGCTGATCGCGAAATTTCGATTGGTGATTACGTTCTGAGCGGCGGGGAAATGGGCGCGGCGGTGATAATTGATGCTGTCACGCGATTGATTCCCGGAGCGGTGGGAAATGAGGCTTCGACCCGGCAGGAATCGTTTGTGGCCGGAGTGGAGTTTGGTGGCGGCAATTTGGCGGGCGAGGGCGCCCGCCCCACATTGAGCCGACCCACACGGGCGGATTCAACTTGTGGTTCGGGGGGATTGCTGGATTATCCGCACTACACTCGGCCGGCGGAGTTTCGCGGGGTGAAGGTGCCGGAGGTTCTGTTGAACGGCAACCACGACGATATCCGGCGCTGGCGGCGACGATCGGCGCTTGAAAAGACGTTGCACAACCGGCCCGATCTTTTAGATAACGCGCAGTTGAGCGATGAAGATAGAGAGTTGATAGCAGAGATTGAACAGATGGCTGGTAAGCAGTGAGCTGCGAGTCATTAGCAACCCTGGCAGTTGCTCATTGCTCGACGCTCAAAGCTGATTTGAGTATCATCAAATTCACGAACCTGGAGCTAACATGTCGAATTTAATCATCGAAAAACTTCTGGCTAAGACCAAGCGCACCGACCTTCCGGAGTTCGTACCCGGTGACACCATTCGGGTTCACGTCAAAATCAAGGAAGGCGACAAAGAGCGACTGCAAGCGTTCGAGGGCGTGGTGCTGGCGCGGACGCGCGGTCCGCAAGCGAGTTTCACAGTCCGCAAGATCAGCTTCGGCCAGGGCGTCGAGCGTATTTTCCCGGTCAGCTCGCGGGTAATCGATCGCATCGAGTTGGTGCGCTCATCCAAAGTTCGTCGCGCCAAGCTTTATTACCTGCGCAGCCTGCGTGGCAAGGCTGCCCGCTTGAAGGATGTCGAGCGCGAACATCCGGCGGCAGCTGCGGCGACAAGATAGTTATTTGCGCACTTACTGCCGGTTGCAGAGTAAGAGTTCTCGTGAATCTGGGGACAGCTGTCCTCAAAAGTGATCGTCTGCCGTGACCGGTTGTCTTTCGCCGGATTGATGTTCGCGCGAAACCCGCCCCAGCGCTTGGGCTTGGATCATTCTGTCCCACGGTCCAGCCTGCCAATTATCCTTAATGCTGTCGTGGCGGATCCATGGCGGCACCGGAATATATAAATTCCGCGCAATGGCCATTACATAAGGTTCATACCTCATGCGCAGCTCGCGCAGCTTTTCGTTCACTTGCGCGCTATCGCCGAGCCTCAAACCTTTATCGGCAAGCTGAGCCCTCATCTGTGCCAGCTCTTCATCACTGAGCCGGTCGGTCGTAATTGGTTCGTGATGCGCATTGACCACTTGGGCTAGATCGACTACCGCGTGGCGGGCCATTTTGTATGTCCAGCGCGCTTGCTCGCTGCTGACGCCTTCAATACCGGCAATTACCAGTGCGGTCGCGTCCAGGATAACCGTCAGTGCGCCTAACCATGACTGGTTGCTGTGCTGCGAGCGATAAAAACTCAGCACCGGATACGACAAATGGCTTTCAAGCACCTCCGCAGCCCATCGCTCCCAGTCATGCAACACGCGATCAAGAGTCCCGCGGTCGACAGAGCTCAAAGTGCGGCCCAGCAACTCCGCCGCGCTGGGAGGCGAACCCGCGCGGGCATCGAGCAGGGAAATTTCAATCTCTCGCCGCGAGAAAGCGGTGTAGATCGTAGGCAGGTATCCGATCACAACCGCAAGAAAGCCAAAACCCATGCCCGCTTCGAAAACTGAAAGTGCGCGCGAGTAGTATGAGTCGGGAGTTACATCGCCATAGCCCAGGGTGAAAAAGGTCTCGCCACTGTGATACAGCAGAAGGCGAAATGTAATGGGCTGATTCGCGAATGCTAGGTGTGCGCCGCCCCCATATTCCAACAATGCGAATGCGAAAATCAGGCTCAGAGCCCAGATTCCCAGCAGCGCAATCATTGACAATGGGCCGAAATACCCTAAGACGGTTTCGCGCCGCGTCTGGGATTTAATTCGGCTAGCCAATTTCGCATAGGGCGCCCAGGTGTTGCGGTAGAAGAGGATGGTGATCCGAAAATGCCGCTGCACGCGCCGTGGCAGGACGACCGTTTCGAAGGCGTCCAGCAGGACGGCCAGCATGATCGCTATCCCCGCAACTAGGGCCAGAATGTGCATGGCGATGTGATAAGCCGAGTGGGGGAATGGTAGCAGATTTACTTGAGGAATCGCGTGTCTGACAGGCTGTGGGCCTCAAGTTGAAACAGTATGAGGACGCCGCAGACGATTGCGCGACCGGAATGCCAGCGCCCCAAATTTGTCTTTACTGATTTCCTCAGTAGCAATTACCTTTTCGACTTCCCTACTCAGTCGTTTTGAACTCCAGAATGCTAATCTCGTCGCCTTCTCCCAACGTTCGATCTCTCTCTTTGCCGGCGTAACGGAATTCCCTCGAATGATGTGAGCGCGTTTGAGTAATCCGCGCGTGTCGGAATCGCAGCCTACTTCGTTCAGTATGCGAGATGATGTCCCGCTGCAAAAGTCGCACGGGCTGGGCAAAATCAGAGGGAGCTGCGGTTCGCATCGAGGGGAAAAGAATCACAGCTCCCATCTTGTATTGGGGAAGACTCCGGTTACACGAGTTTTTACCTTTGGCAGTCTGAAATGTATGTCCGTGATACGGGAGCCGCTTTGTGATATTACGGTCAGCTCAGCAGGATTTTTACTACTGGATTTAGATGTTCGAACCGCGCAACAATCGGTTTCTGGAAATCACCAGCGGGTGTGTTTCTAGCGCTCGGCCCACAAGCGATGAAGCGTCAAAGGCATTGACGCGGTATGGGCAAAGCAAAATGGCTGGAAGCCGGTCAAGAATGGGGTTCCATAAGTGTTCGCAAGTTTCAGCTTGTAAACTCTTCTTCGGAGTCCACCCTGGAATCGTACCAATTA
>JBOGLH010000140.1:0-11204 GCA_050746025.1 Terriglobales bacterium
GAGGGCCACCCGCCACCTTGCTCCCGGTCTGTTACCATACTCGCCGTGAGAACTATTCTCGCAATTGCTGCGGTGATGTTATTCGCGGTTCTATCAGCTGCGAAGGATCCCGGTGCCGCCTACCAAGCGGGTACGCTGCTTGATGTCACTCATCAGGATTCATCGCGGGTTGTCGGAAACTCGCAAACCGGCACGGTCACGTCAGTCGCGGATCGTGAGTACCTAATATCGGTTGCAGTTGGTGATATGACGTACGTGGGTTCCTACTGGCCTCGGTGGCGATGGAGCTACGAGCCGACGGATTTCATTGTTAATTCCGAAATCAAAGTTCGGTTATCGAAGAAAGAAATGTATATCATGCGCCCGGATGGCAAGGAGTTACAAACTAAGATCGTTAAACGTATCGCGACCAAACCTGCGCCAACCACAACTGGCCACTAGCACAGCTTCAGCCACATCACCGGGAATCCATGCCCCAACCTGCGAAAGTCCGAGTCGCTGGTGACTAGCGTGGCTTTGTACTCAACCGTTAATGCGGCCGCGAAGCTGTCGGCATAATAGAGTTTGTACTTTGCCTTCACCTCTGCGGCGTCTAAGGCGCGGGGAGGAGTCGCATCCATCAGTTGCATCGGGAGTGGGCGCACGGCGCTCATAATCGATCGAGCCCGCTCGGGACCGCGAACGCGAAGGATGCTGCCGTAGGCTTCCCCATAATTGACCGCCGACATAAGAATCTCTGCCTGGCCGCGGTTCGCTTCTTTCAGTAATTCAATCACCTTCCTGGCAGCGGGCGTATTTTCCAGGTAGGCGAATAGCGCGCTGGCATCGAGGACGTAAGTCTTCACTTGTCCCGTTTGCCCGCTTTCTCCTTGCGATGTTCCTTCTCCCAATACGCGAGGACGCTGGGGCCGTCCGCGAGGCAGCCCGCCAGGCGGTCAATGTACTCGTCCGTTATCGGTTGCAGAATGATGCGGCCAAACTCGTCTTCGAGAAGTGTGACCCTGGTCCCAGCCTGGATGCCGTGTTTGCGCCGGAGTTCTACGGGAACGACGAGTTGCCCTTTCGAGGTAAACGTAGCACTTAATCCCTTCATGTCTTACATTCTATCATGTGTAGGAATTGCTACTTTTTAACCTCTCGACCCTCGATTCCCCTGTGCCCCAGAGACCCTTTTCTGTAGAATTCTCGTGCCCAGTCAGCGACCCCAAAAATCCAGTCAGAAAACGGAGGCAGTATGCGAACGTCCAAAGTACTTTTCGCACTAACAGTCTCGCTCGCTCTAGCCAGTTTCGTGTTCGCGCAGGAAAAAACTTCGGGGAAAATGACGCACCACAAAGCTGAGATGTCGGACGCCGCCTACACGGCTCAAGCCCTGTCGGCTGGGCCCAAGGGTATTGCAAAAGACGCCGGCGTAGTTCGCATGGAAGCAGACGGCAAGATGAAGACGCTTCGTGAGAGCAAGAACGGCTTTACCTGCATGATTATCGAGACCGACAAGATGTGCAATGACGCCAACAGCATGGAATTTTTCGGCGCCATGATGAAAGGTGAAAAGCCCACCGAGAAGGTTGGCATTTCCTATATGCTGGCCGGCGACCAGGGCGCGAGCAACACCGATCCCAAAGCCACAAAGAAAACCGCCGATAATCACTGGGTGGTGACCGGTCCGCATATTATGGTGACCGGAACCGCCTCGAAGGGTCTCGGTTACCCAGAGACCGCCGATGCCGATCCCTCCAAGCCATATCTGATGTGGGCCGGGACGCCGTACGAACACGCCATGGTTCCGGTCGGCGGTTCGAAGCCAAAGATGGCAATGGCTGCATCAGACGAGAAGAAGTAGTCAACCCGGCATGCATGAAGCCGAGGGCGCCCAGTTCTCCCCCGATTTTTGGGAAGGTTGGCGATTCGCAGTGAAGGACTGGTCCATAGCTTTGCCAGCTCGAAAGATTGAGCGCTAACTCGCATGAAGCTTTGATTGCGGTAACATCGCTAGAGCAACGGCTATGGCCCAGATGACTACGGAAGTATCCAAGCTGCTGGAGAAGGCGCTCTCCTTGTCTCTTGAAGAGCAGGAAGCGCTGGCTGATTCACTGATTTCGAATCTCGGCGGCAAAGTTGATCCCGAGGTCCACGCGGCCTGGGAATCGGAGATCGAGAAGCGAATTGCGGAACTCGATTCCGGCATAGCAAAGACAGTACCGTGGGAAGAAGTGAGAGCCCGCAATCTCTCGAAGCTTCCGCGTGTCCGTTAAGAAGATGCAGTTTCACGAGAAGGCAGCGGTCGAATATGACGCGTCCTTTGAGTGCTACCTGGACCGCAGTCCCGATGCTGCCCGTGACTTCAACACCGAGGTCGAACGCGCACTCGCGCAGATCGGGAAAGCTCCTCTTCGGTGGCCGTCCGGGCCATTCAACACCCGTCGGTACCTGCTGCGAAGATTTCCTTTTCTTTTGATTTATCGTGAACAGCTTGCGGATGTAATTCAGATCGTAGCTGTAGCCCACACAAGTCGCCGGCCTGGTTACTGGAAACTGCGTTTGTGATATTCGGTTGCAGCCTTGCGGCTGAAGCGCCTAGCGAGGCGCCCAACCACGCCTTTCCCCGTGATACTCTGGTTTTAACGACTTCTCTTTCCTCAGAGGCCACCATCTTGCTCCGTAACTCCGCAATATTTCTCATTCTTTTTTCCGCCGCTGCGGCTGCTTTCGCAGAAGGCACTCGCACCTGGGAGCAATCGAATTACCAGGAGTTCTTGAAAGGCACCGCACACGGCGTTGCTATTTCGAGCGACGGATTTCTGCAATTGGCGCCGGCTTTCAAGCTGGTCGCGACGACTCCTTCGAGCGCAATTTGGGCGACCGCGATCGGACCCCAGGGTGAAATTTACGCCGCCACTGGCGCACCGGCGCGGATTTATCGCATTGTGCCGGGGGGCAAGCCGGTTGCTATTTTCCAGCCGCAAGAGTTGCAGGTACAGGCTTTGGTCGTGGGCAAGGATGGGGCTATCTACGCGGCGACGAATCCTGATGGGAAGGTTTATAAGATCGAGCCGGGTGTGATGGCTGAGGCAGTGAATGACGGGCGAGACGCCCGTCACCCCAACTCAAAAAAAGACGGCGACGCCGTCAAGCCGGGTGATCACACCAAATCTGAAAGCGACAAGCCCGGAAGTGACTGGAAGTCTTCCGTCTTTTTTGATCCCGGCACAAAATACATCTGGAGCCTGGCGCTCGATGATAACGGCAATCTGTACGTCGCAACCGGCGATCACGGACAGATTTTTCGCGTCGCTCCGAATGGAGATCATTCGCTTTTCTTCAAGAGCGACGAGCCGCACATTCGCGTACTGGCCTTTGACAGCCGGGGCAATGTGATTGCCGGTTCTGACGGCAGTGGGCTGATCTATCGAATCAATTCCAAAGGAGACGGATTCGTTCTCTACAGCGCTCCCAAGCGTGAGATCACCAGCCTGGCAATCGACAAAGCGGGAAACATTTATGCGGCCGCGGCGGGTGAAAAGCGCGGCGGCAGTTCGGCATCAACTTTGACCGTCGCAATTCCCGCAGCCCCCAAAGCATCGGATTCGACTACGCCTTCAGCGGGTCCGCCCAGCGCGGCGCCTGCGGCCGAACCGGCAGTCACGTTGAACAGTTCGAATGCCGCCATCCCCGGCGGGTCGGGCATTTACAAAATTGCGCCCGACGGTTCGCCGTCGTTGCTATGGAATTCGCGCGATGATCTGGTTTATGCGCTGGCTTTCGATTCGCGGGGACATCTACTGGCGGGGACGGGAAATCGGGGAAACGTTTTTGAGGTGGCAGGACGTGAAGATTATACCGAGCTCGTGAAGGCGGAAGCCAGTCAGATCACGACGTTCGCCCACGCGCCGAATGGCAGCCTCTATGCCTCGACGAGCAACCTCGGCAAAATTTATCTGCTGAGCAGCGCGCCTGATGCTGAGGGCAGCTACGAAAGCGATGTATTCGACACGCAGGTGTTCTCCAAGTGGGGACGTGCGCAATTCCGCGGTGCCGGAAACGTTGAACTGTTTGCCCGTAGCGGAAACGTGGACAATCCCGACCGCAACTGGAGCACGTGGACGCGAATCGACCTGCAGAAGAACGCTGAAATCACCGTGCCGCCGGCACGCTTCGTGCAGTGGAAGGCGATTCTCCATCCCGGCGATAAAGCGCCCCGGGTGGACAGCGTCACCGTCAATTATCTGCAGAAGAATGTTGCGCCGGAATTTGATGACGTGACGGTCACGCCGGGTGTTCGTTATCAGGCGGCAGCTCGTACAACAGGTTCGCAATCGGGTCAGCGATTCGATCCGCAGCCCAACCCGATTCACGATTCCGATTCAATCGGCGTGAAGTGGACGGCGCGCGATCAGAATGATGATCAGATGCTCTATTCCGTTTATTATCGCGGCGAAGGGCAGACTCGCTGGTTGCTGCTGAAAGATGGGCTCAGCGAAAGATTTTATTCCTTTGACGCCGCCCTACTACCCGATGGTGGATACGAAATAAAGGTGGTCGCGTCTGATTCTCCATCGCATTCGCCGGGTGAGGCACTTTCGTCGGAAAGAGAAAGTGACCGGTTCGAAGTAGACACCACGCCACCGCAGATTGAAGATTTGAAAGCTTCGGTGCAGGATGGAAAAATTCGCGTGCTGTTTCGTGCCAGCGACAGTTATTCGACGATCAAGCGCGCAGAGTATTCGGTCGATGCCGGTGACTGGCACTTCGTAGAACCTGTCGGGCAACTCTCGGATGCAAAGACTGAGAACTACGACTTCGCTCTGCGACTCCCTGACAATCAATCTGGACAAGAGCACGTGGTGGTTGTGCGCGCCTACGATAAATACGACAACATGAATTCGGCGAAGACGGTAATTCCTGGTAAGTAGGTTGCCAAAACAGTACGTTCTCGTCTTAACTCACCTCTAAAAAACAATCCGCCGGCCCTGGCATTTCTTCAGGGTTCCGGCGGCTGCTTGCTGCTAACTTGTTTTAGGAGCTTAGGTCTCGATTACGCGGGGCGTAATGAAGAAAATCAGTTCCTGGTTTGAACTTTTTACCGTTTGGTGTTTGAAGAGATTGCCAAGCCACGGAATACTTCCGAGCAACGGTACCTGATCGACGCTGACCGAGTTATTGCTCTGGATTACGCCGCCAATCACCACTGTGCCCCCATCCGTTACCAGCACCTGCGTGGTGGCTTGCTGGGTAATCAATGTGGGGTTGCCGTTAATCGCGTGACCGAAGTCAGGCGTGGTGTTCTCGACGTCCACGTTCAGGAAGATGGTGTTCTCGACTGTAATCTGTGGAGTCACCGTTAGTTTCAGGAATGCGTCCACGTAAACGATGGTCGCCGGAGCTCCCAGGGTGGCGGCGCTCTCGACAGGTACTCGCACGCCCTGCCTAACTACAGCTTGAATGTTGTTCTGAGTTACCACCCGTGGACGAGAAAGAATCTTCAACAATCCACGCGATTCGGCCATAGTCAGTATGGCGTCGATGCGGACCGCATTGCTGGCGTTGATAAATTGCAAGCCGCTGGTTGCTCCGGTTACACCGAGGTTGGAGAACAATGGAACTTGTGCTCCTGAGCTTCCGCCTCCTACCACTGGGTATGCGGCACCAGGAGTGTTAAATGCCGTAATCGGCGACACTCCGACTGCACTTACGCCGCCGACTGCCGTGGTGGATCCGTTGCCCCAGCCAAGTCCCAGCTGGGTACCAATGTCGCGAGCAAAGCTGCGAGTGGCTGAAATAACCCGCGCCTCAATCTCAACTTCCTGTGTCTTGCGATCAAGCTGTTGAATCAGCCGATCAACTCCAGGAATCGTCCCGGGGATATCGGAAATGATGATAGCGTTGGTTCGATCGTCCGCCACGATATCTCCGCGCGAGCTGAGGAATTTCTTGATCGTGGCCACTACATCTTTGGAGTGAGCGTAGCTCAGGAAGCGAGTGACGGTAACTCTCTCCACCGCCATAGATTCGGCTTCCTGCTGGGCCCGGCGTCCATCCGCCTCGCGTCGCAGAGTGTCCATAGTGGCTATGCGCAGGACGTTGCCATCAAGCTGGCGCGACAACGAATTGTTTTTGAGGACGATGTCAAGAGCCTGGTCCCACGGCACATCATCAAGGACAATCGTCAGCGATCCGTGCACGTCGGGATCCAGCACAACGTTCAATCCGCTGATCTCATGGATCAAGCGGAAGAAGTCTTTCAGATCAACATCCTTCAAATTTACTGATATCGGTTCGCCCGTGTATTTCGGGTTCGAGACGGTTGACTGTGGATGTGCTCTCTGCTCGGCAGCCATGTTCACCGCAGGTTGTGCTGAAACCGGTGTCGCAACTGCAGGAGCAGAAGAACTCTGTGCTGCAGCCGGGGCCGAACTCTGCTCCGGGACTGGAACCGCAACCGGGGTTGCAGCCGCCGCCGTCTGATCTTGCTGGGTCATGGCGGCGCTTGCGCCGGGTAGTAGATTGCCGGTCGGCCGTTCGACAAATTTTGAAGCCGCCGCTACGGTGCGAGCTGGAGGCGCGACCTGTGGTGTGTCCTTCTTCGGAACAAATGAAGGTTCCACGAACAGGAAGTTGCTGGCCTGGTTCTTCGCAGTCTCTGTTTTCGCCGGGGTTGCGTTCACAGCGGACCTCTGAACGGGGACATCAACCTTGACTGGTGCCTTGGCGCTTTCGAGAGTTGCAGCCGTTTCCAGCTTCAGCGTGAACTTCTCGCCGGGACCGGGCACGAGTTCATACTGGCAAAGGCGGTCGAGATCGACCACGACGCGAGTAGTTTTGGCGGCGTCGGTGCCGACACGCACGCCGCTCACGCCGTCGCTTCCGACGCGAATGCGGGTCTGGGACGTCGCCATCACGGTATTGGGCAGATCAACGACAATACGGGCAGGTGAAGACAAGGTCTCCACTGTGGGCGTCACCGCGCCCCTCGACGTCATCTCGATGCTGATGGCGCCGCCGTCGCGCGTCACGCTGATCTTTTGCAATGCGGCGTGACTTGCCGCCTCCGTGCCCGGAGTCTGCGCGCCGGCCATTACTACCACGGCCAGCAGCGCCCAAGTTGTTGCCAGAAGTTGCTTTCGCATTTCGCGTCTCCCCGCCTCTAGTCTGCTCGAACTATTTTTCTTGCTGTACTAAACTCTTGCGGCCCTATGCTACCGGCCGTGTAATTGATTTGGTAACGTCCCGCGTCAGTGCTTTGCCCAGTCTGTCGTGGAACGTCTCTTTGAAAATGATTGAGTCTCCCGTGATCTTCACTACATAACCGTTAAACACGGGATCGTTTTCCCGGAGGAAGTAAGCTTTATCCAGGGAGTTCGTTACGACGGCAATCATTCCCGACTCTGCTTTCACCACGCCCTTAAGCGCGATCTGGTCAATCGTCAGGCAGCGCTTTCCAGCGCTGCAGCCCGACCCTGTGGCTCCCATTGCAACCACCGGACTAACAAACGGATCGCGTCGGCCAGCGGTATGAATCTCAGCCTGCTTGTTCTCAGCCCGCAGCTTACCTTCCTCGACTGAAGGTGCCGGTTTGGGCGTTGCCGGCTTGACGACCGCAACTTTCGTGTGGCCTGCACCCTTGGTACGCGCCACAGGCTTAACCGCGGCAGCTTTTACATTGATGGACTTGGTCCCCACGTGCGCAACTGCAGGCTTCGTGCTGGCATTGCTTTTCACTGAAACTGAATCCGGTCGGGAAGTCCCCTTTGTGACGGCAACCACCGCGGGCTTGGCCAAGACCCCAACGATTGGGACGCTCTTCCCAGCCGGTACTGCTTTCGCCCCGACTGTCGCAGGCTTCATAGCCATCGCATGAACCGGAACAGCTTTTACCCTGGAAGCTGCGCTGGCCGGTTTGGCTTTCACGGGAACTGCTTTTGCGGTCGACACTACCGGCTTCACCGAAACTGCTTTTTGGGTCGGTCCCGCAGGCTTGGCCGTGGACGTGGCTTTTGCCGAAACTGCCACTTTCGTCTTCGGCGTTACACTCGCGGCGCTTGCCTTTGCGCCGTTCGGAGAAGGCTTGCCGGCCTGCGACTTATTACTCGCGGGTTGCGCGCTGACCGTTGCCGGCGCTGCCGGACTCTGCACTGTCGTTGAAGTCTGCGCGAACGCAGCCGCCGATAGAAGTATGAGTGTGCCCAGGGTCCGCATCATTTAGATCCTGCCTTTGGCCGTCGCCGGAGTTGCCACCGGCTGATCGTGGCTGAAGAAAGTTGTGGCCAGGCACGTTGCCACTACGCTTTCGTTAGGCGCGTACTGGTACGTGTGCTTGGTTTTAGCTTCGCTGTTCTTCTTGGTGTTTGCCACCAGAAGGTTTGATACGTTCACGATTCTCTCCAGCTTGGCCACCCGATCAAAGAAGTTCATCATTGAGTAGTAAGAACCATCCAATTCGATCTCGAACGGTACTTCGGTATAGAACTCTTTGCTGGCCGTGGGCTGCGCCGTGTAGCGACGCAGTTCGATACCCGCCTTCGCCGCCTCGCCGTCCAGCATCTTCATGAAGGCATCGACCTCTTTTTCTTCCGGTACGATGCGTTTCTCGATTTCCATCTGCTGTTCCAGGCTCGCCAGCTGGCGGTCGATTTCTGCCAGTTTGGTCTTGTAAGGCTCGAGCTCACGATTTTCCTGCAGTTTGGCATCAAGAGATTTCTGCGCAGCCTCGTTAGCGTCGCGCTGGCTCTTGAAGTAGGTGAAATACAGCGCGGCGCTCAACAATCCCGCCACGGCAAGCACCAATCCCCACTGTTTCATTCCTGACATTTCATTAAAGTTCATGGCCGTGTCCTTAGGACTTGCTCCTGTCAATTTCGCAGGTTAACTCGAACTGGAACGCCTGCATGTCCTTTACACTTTCGTCCTGATATGTTTCCTTGATCTCGATATTCTTGAAGTACCCGGTCTTTTGCAGATTTGAAATCAGGTTCGCAACTGCGTCCGCACTGAGCGCCATTCCCTGAATTGAAATATTCGCGCCCTGGGTCTTCATGCTGTTCAACCAGACGGCTTCCGTGCCATTGACGGTTTGTCCGACAGTGTTGAGTAAATTTACCGGTCCGATTTGAGCTTTTCGCAACTGATCAATGACATCAACGCGGTGCTTGTAATTGTCGGCCTGCTTCTGGCGTTCCAGATATTTGGCCTTGACTCCCGCCAGCTCGCGGTTATGTTGCTCAGCAACTTTCATTTTGGCCGCGATCGCGACTGCCTGGTGGTCCAGTTGATACCAGTACGCAGCGTTGAGTCCGCCCGCCAATACAAGCGCGACCAGAATCTTCATCGCCGGCGAACCAACTTCGCCGAGCTCTATGGCAGGCGCCGCAATAGCTGCTCGCGACCGCTTGTTTTTCGGTTTGGGCGTCCCCAGCAGATTGATTCGGATCATAGTTCTTCAAAACTCCTCAAGGCCAAGCCGACCGCTACCGCCAACTGGCCGGCGTTGCCTTCAATCAACTCCATTCCCGAACCACTAGCCGGGGGTGCGATCTTCTGAAACGGATTCAAGATCTCCACCGGCATCGAGAACTCCTGCCGCAACCCTTCCAGTAGGCCGGGAACTTTCGAAGAACCCCCCGCCACCAGAATCTTCTCGATGTGCTCTCCCGCCGCACTGGCCCGGAAGAAGTCGAACGTCTTCTGAATCTCGAGCACGATGATCTCAGTCACCTGCTGCAGGATCGGCGTCTTCGCGTCTTCGCTCACTGTGCCCACTTTCTTACCCAGTTTCAGCGCCTCAGCATCCTCGAAATTCAAATCCAGCTCTTTCTGCAGCGAGTCCGTGTACTGGTGCCCGCCCACACTCACGTCGCGAGGGAACAACGGCGTTGTTCCTTTCACGATGTTGATGTTCATTACGCTTGCGCCCAGGTTGAGCAGCGCAACCACCTGGTTCGGCGAGGGCTCGTAGTTGTATTCGTAGCAGTTCTGCAGAGCCAGCGCGTCTATGTCCACAATAGCTGGGGTTTTCCCCGCCATCGAGAGTACGTTGGTGTAATTCAGTATCTTGTCCTTCTTCACGGCCACCAGGAGAACGTCCATCTGCGGCTGGCCTTCATCCTCAGACATGATCTGGTAATCCAGGTTCACGTCCGCAAGGTCGAAGGGAATGTGTTGCGCGGCTTCCTTCTGGATCGTGTCCGCCAGTTCGGCGTCACTGATTGAAGGCAGCGAAATCTTTTTTACGATGACCGAGTGGCCACTGACTGCGGTGGCAACTAACTTTGTCTTAATGCCGTTGTCCGAAAATAGTTTTGAAATCGCGCTCGACACCGTGCCCGAGTCAACAATCATCGAGTCCACGACGATGTCTGGAGCCAAGTGCTCCAGCCCGAGGTGCGCCACTTCTATGCCGCCCCGGCCCTTTTTTAACTCCACGGCCTTGATGCTCGAGGAGCCCACATCCAGGCCAACAATCGATTTCGCTCCGAATCCAAACATGTGCCCGCCTTTAGGTGGCAGCCTGTCCGGCCGCCTTCGCTTTTCTGCTCTTCAATTCCGACTCGCTGGACTTCTCTTCCATCCACTGGTCGAGCTTCGATTTCTTAAAGCGCCAACGGTTCCCGAGCTTAAAGGCCGGAATCTTCTGCTCGTTGACGTACTTGTAGAGCGTGTCCGGACTTACGCCCAGGTATTGCGACGCCTGGCGAATGTTCATAACTTCGCGCGAATCTGCCATAGTTGTCTCGTTCCACAGAGGTTCGTCTCTAACACGCCTACTCATGCCGGACGATATTGGGAGAGAATCCGCTCGAATGACTGCATCGAGTGAATTTGAGTGAACCGAGCATATATCAACCCCGAATCAGGCGAGGTCTGGGCCGAATTCCGTGTTTTTCCGGCTTTTTTGCCGTTTTTCTGGAAATCGAGTGATAACTATCTGCACTTTGCATCTATAGATTGTGGTTCAGAGAATATAAAGGCACAGGAATGGTATAGATGCCCTTGTCAATGCGCACCGAACCGAGGACACATAACCTAAGTACAACAGACGGTACTAAGGTGTGTTGTACGTGGTAACGCCCGGGTATTGCAGAACTTAGCTAGTGGAACGCAGAGGTTTGCGGAACGAATTCAGAAGTAAGAATGCAGAACTCAGAATGCGGAAGTTAAAAAATCAGCCACCAGGCTTTCCTGATGGCTGACGGCTGAGAGCTGACGCC
>JBOGLH010000141.1:0-14768 GCA_050746025.1 Terriglobales bacterium
GCCGGAGAAGGTGATGTCGGGAAGTATGAGCAGCGTCTGGGTGCCATTGGCGACGTTGAAGCTGCAGTTGAAGGTCATCGATTGGACGCCGCGTTCCTTGCATCCGGTTTGGTCGAGCGCGTCGGTGAGGCTGACGGTTTTGTCGTAGACCTGGTCGGCAAGACGCGAGGGTAGCAGTGCGACAGTTAGCGGAATCGGCGATTTGATCTTTACGCTGAGTTTCTGGTCGTCGTGGTCGGGCGTCATCAGACTGTAAGCCTTGGGCACAGGCGTCACCTGATATTTTTCGTTCAGGATGCGGCGCCACTCAAAACAGGGCACGACGCAGTTGTCCACGCAATTCCAGGCGTAGTACTGGATGTGTAGAGCATTGCTGGGGATGAATTGCTGTGCGCGAGGTCCGAGGATGATTCCGATGCTTGCGACTACTGGCTTTTCGGGGCGGCGCTCGTCGTGAAAGGTGATGATCATGGGCCGCTCGGACGGCAGATGGCATTCGTAAACCGTGCTGGTGACGTGTTCCTGGACGCAGAGGAAGTTGAAATTCACGGGCGCGTCGGGATGCTGCATGGCGGCGTTCCATTCGTCGGCCCAGGCCATGGCGACGGTGACGGGATAGCGCGACTCGATGCCAACGTGCAGGTTGCCGCCGCCGGCTTCGGGATGATAGGTGCGGCCGGCGTGCAGGCTGGCGGGCTCCATGGGGATGGTCTCAGCGTTGGCGGGAGTCCAGTTGAAGACGCGATTGTCTTGGGCGTTTGCGGTGATGGCCAGGGCGCAGATGAGAACGGCCGCTGATATGGAAAAATGCTTCATACCAGAGTATTGGCCGGGTGCATGCGGGGAAGTAGCTTATTCGAGAGGAATGGGTTACTGAGGTACTGCGGGAAAAGCCTCACCCTAGTCCCGAAGCACGCAACTAGAATGTAACACCCGGCTGGCTGGCGGGTGATCGCAGGTTACCCAGCATGAACTCCGGTCGTCGCCGGCATAGCGGCCAATGTGGAAACATGATCGCCCCGCTGATCGATTTGAAGCTGAGAGGCGACTTACAATCCCACCTGGCGTATGAGCTTTCGAAAACGCGGATCGTTGCGCAATTGGTCCCACTTTGGATCAAGTAAAAAAGTCATATGTACATCTCGCTCCTGATAACCTTGCTCCAGCGACTCGCAGGCAGCGCGTTTATTCTCCAATCCCAAGTGCAGAAGAGCGATGTTATAAGGGGGAACATATTTCTTCTTGCGTATCTCAAATAATTCTGACAAGCAGCCCTGTGCCTTCTGCTTTTCTCCGCTCACGGCGAGTACATAACCCAGCAGGGAAATTGTTTCGGTATTCTGATCGGAGAGGAGACGTGCTTTTTGCAACTCGGCGATCGCCTCATCATAATGACCGGTTTGTTCATGAGCTTTGGCCAGATTAACCCGTGCGACCCAAAAATCAGGATTGAGTTCGAGCGCATTATGGAACTGGGCAAGGGCCTCTTCATAAAGGCGGGCATGGTACAAAAACTCCGCATAGAGGGTGTTCATGATGGGCGAGAGCGGGTCCAGCCTCAGGCCCCTCCGGATTTCCGCCAATGCCTCTCCGTGCTTTCCGATGTTCGAAAGACAATGCGCTCGGTATAAGCGGGCGACAGCATAGTTGCCATTCAACTCCAGCGCTTTTAGATAAGCCTCTTCCGCCCCGGCCCAATCCCAGTCAAACCAGAACCGAATTGTGCCCCTGGAAGTGTGGGCCTCGGCAAGCGCTGGATCTAACTCCAGCGCCCGGGCCGCCGCCGCACTGGCTTTCGGGAAGCAATCCTCGGAGCGCATATCACTGGTGATGGGAAGGATGATGTAACAGTCAGCTAATCCGGCATAGGCGCGCGCATATCTGGGATCTTTTTCCACCGCTTTTCCGAAATACTCAATCGCTCTGCCAATTTCTTTGTAGGTCCGCTTAGCCCAATGGTAGCGGCCTCTCAGATAGGCGTCGTGGGCCTCGGGATCTTCGTCGCGCGAAATGGAGAATTGCTGTGGAGCAAGCCGCAATTCCACCTCTTGGGCGATGGCTGAGCCCAACTCGCTTTGCACTCCCAAAACGGTGCCCAGCTTGCGCTCGTAACTGTGCGCCCATAAATGAATCTGGTCTGCTACCCGGATCAGCTGGGCGGTTATGCGGACGACATCGTTCTCCCGACGGACACTTCCTTCAAGCACATAGTCGACTTTCAGTTCGTGGCCGATCTGAGAGACCGTTTTGGTGGTCCTCTTGTATGCCATTGAAGAAGTGCGGGCAATTACCCCCATGCGCTCGGGACTCAGCTGTCCCAGGTGAGTGATGGTTTCCTCGGTCAGGCCATCGCTGAAGTACTCCTGCTCGGCATCGTTGCTGAGATTCTCGAATGGAAGGACGGCCAACATGACAGGCTGGGATGAATCGCGCAAAATAATATTTTTTCGTGCCGTCGTCGGTGACCGGGTAATAGGGGCCGCGAACCGATATCCTTTGCCGCTGATGGTTTGGATAAACCGCGGCATTTCCGGATTGTCATTGAGCGCCTGACGTATTTTGCGAATGGCGGTGTTGATGCTGTTGTCAGTGTCGAGAAATACATCCTTACCCCAAATCTGCTGAATGATCTGCTCGCGCGTCACCAGCTGCCCCTGGTTTTCTGCCAGTAGGCACAGCAATTCCATAGGGATACGCTCCAACTTCAGGGCGTGGCCGTCGCGGCGCAACTCGTAGGCGCGAAGATCGAGTTCAAGGTCGTTGAATCGCAGAACATCCGCGGTCATCTGGCACTTCCATGGAGCCACTGAACGGGAGCCATTCTATCCCGTCATATCGAATTAAGAAATCCTACAGGTGTTCTCCATTGTTTGCCCTGCTTATTTGTAACAAGATGCCATGCACGGAGCGGCAAAAGCGCCGCCAGACAAGGAGTTTCAATGAACATAAAATTCGCAACCAGCGTTGCTGTGCTCGCTCTCACGGTACTGTTGACCGGGGTGTCGGCCCATGCTCAAACCAATTCACGATTCTGCAACAACGAACTGATTCGCGGTGACTATGCTTTTGTGGTGGATGGCTACAAGCTTGGGGGGCCTCCCGGATCTCCGGTTGGGCCCATGAAGGGAGTCGCGATGACCACCTTCGATGGTTGGGGCGGTCTTACTCAGATTGATACAGTGGTGGTCAACGGCACGAAAACCTCTGATTTCACGGAAGCGGAAGCCACTGGAAGCTATCAGGTAGATTCCGATTGCACCGGGACATTTACCCTTACCTTTCCTGCGGGCGACCCCCGGCCCCCCGTGACTACCAATTTTGTGATCGCAGACAATGGCAACGAGATTGACACAGTTGTCATCAGCCCGCCCGGGGTGCTTTTGATAGGCAGTGTCGGGAAGCGGCGTTTCTCGATACCCGCTCTACCATTTATTCGCTAAAGCCGGGGGCATGGAACCACAAGCTGTTCCGGAAGTGTGGGGGACACTTCTGGTACGAAAAAAGGCCGCGCTCATTTTGGGGGGCGGCCTTTTCCCGTCTACTCCCGTAATGAGTGTTTTGACCCTTTTTCCGTTTTAGTCTTCTGAAGTCTTAGTTGGTTAATTACCTGCGGCTGTCGTTTCACGCAGTCTTTCGTATTCCCGCCGGCTTGGCTGGCTGGTACTTGCCGGCGTCTGCGCGCATAGCGATGGCGAGGCGGTTCCAGGCGTTGATGGTGGCTACTGCAAGCGTCAGGTCGGCGAGTTCCTTTTCGTTGAACTGGCCGCGCACTTCCTCGTACACCTCGTCGGGCACATGGGTGCTGGCGACCAGGGTCACGGCGTCGGTCCATGCCAGTGCGGCGCGTTCGCGATCGCTATAGTAAGGCGACTCGCGCCAGGCGTCGAGCCCATAGAGACGCTGCTCGTTTTCGCCGATCGCACGCAGGTCCTTCCAGTGCATGTCAATGCAGTAAGCACAGCCATTGATCTGCGAAGCCCGCAGCTTGATCAGGTGCAGAAGCGGAATATCGAAGCCGCTTTGGTGGAGATAAGATTCGAGTCCGAGCATGGCGTGATAAGCCCCGGGGGCAACTTTGAGACCGTCAATTCGTGGTTGCATTTGTGTCCTCCTGGAATGAATGAATTACTTTTTTTGATTATGTGACCGGCGGGAGGGACTCAGACAAAATTTCAGATTTAAGGCTGGGTTCGCGAGCGGGAGTGACAACCACGCGGGCGAGGGCGCCCGCGCCACACAGTCCATAAGAATGATTGATGCTTCCCATTACGCATTTTGATTGGCGCGGTGGCTCGGCGGCGGATAAGCTAGCGGGTCGCGTAAATCGGCCTGCTGCGGCTATTCATAAATGCGGCTACCCATAAGAAGGAGACACATTGTCCAACGAACTGAGGAACTTTCTCGCGCTGTCGTATGACGAACTGGAAGAGTTGAATCTGGAGGCAAAAGAGCAGCGCAAGAACCGCATTCCGTCTGAAAACATTCGGGAACACCGGATCAGATATTTGACCGATGAAAAGCGGATCAAGGCGGTGACCGTGCTGTTCAGCGATCTCGAGGGCCGGTTGCACATGCTCGACTACGACAAAAAATTTCTGATTAAGAGCTGGGACAACCTTACGTTTGACGGCTCGTCGATTCGCGGTTTTACCGCGCAGAAGGAAAGCGATTTGCGGCTGGGCGTGGACTGGTCGGCGTTTTATTGGGCGCCCGCTGATTTTTTTGGTCCCGGGAAAGTCATGGTGTTTGGCGAGGTCATTGAGAAGCAGGGCGGTTCTTATGCGGCAGATATTCGCGGCGTGCTGAAAGGATACGCCGAGAAATTGTATGGCGACGAAGGCTACACGCTGAATGCGGCCAATGAAATTGAGGGGTTTCTGTTCAAGGGCACTGACGCGGAGAGGCATTATTCGGAGAACGGAAAGTTCGAGTATGTAAACACTGGCGGGTACTACCATTCCTTGCCGGGCGATCCGCTGCGTAACTTTATTGATTTGTCGGCCGAAGTGCAGCGGGCGATGGGATTCCAGAATGAAAAGGACCATCCTGAGGTCGCGCCGTCGCAGTTTGAAATTAATTATGGATACGGTGAAGTGGTCGCGGCAGCCGATCAGATCCAGCTTTATAAGCTGATCTGTCGGGAGGTGGCGACCTAGCTGGGAATGACGGCGTCGTTTCTGCCGAAGCCGGTCGTGGGCGTGAACGGAAGCGGCATGCACACCAATGTTTCGATCAGCAAGGGCGGCAAGAATCTTTTCTGGGACGCGAAGGGCGAGGAAAAACTCAGCAAGTTGGGGTGGTCGTTCGTGGACAAGATATTGAGCCATGGCAATGACATTTGCCTGCTGCTGAATGCGAGCGTGAATGCTTATCGCAGGCTGGACCCGCACTTTGAAGCGCCGAACCAGATTAAGGCGTCGGCGATCGATCGCGGGTCGATGGTGCGTATTCCGATCGGCAATGACAAAAGCATGCGCGTGGAAGTGAGGTCGGTGAGTCCGGACGCGAATCCGTATATGGTGCTGTACTCGATCTTCAAGAGCGGGATCGACGGGACAACTTCGAAGATCAAGAACCTGCGCCAGGCGGAGCGATACTTGCCGGACAACATTTATACGGCGCTTGATGACTTCAGGAAGTCGGCATGGATCGATAAGATTGTGGGCGAAGACGTGAAGGGCCGCTATGCCGATCTGAAGCAGGCTTCGGCGGACCGCTGCCCGCGCCTGCTGGGGACTTTTGTGAAGGCCCCTGAGGTGCAGTACCATCACGAGGTTTACAACCAGTACTTGTGGAACGAGTTTTAGGGTGGCGTTGGGAGCCACGTTGCGCAAGCAGCGTGGTTTTTTTTATTGATTGCGGAAGAAAAAAAAGTGAAAGTCCCAAGTGAAAGTCCCAAGTGAAAGTCCCAAGTCAAAGTCCGCACCCTCCCCAAAAAGTGCCGCGGTGCAAAAAGTAACAAACAGATGGATGTGCACGGCCACTCAAGCGCTGCGCCACCGTCAAGATAAATCGGAATGGCCAGGTCTGCTCAGGACAAAATTGAAGCCATCTGAGGGAATAAAAGAACTAACCACAGAGAGCGCAGAGGCACACAGAGGAAGCCACAGAGGAAAGCCACAGAGAAAAGCCACAGAGAAAAGCCACACAGAAAAGCCACAGAGAAAAGCCACTGAGTAGCAGATCAGAGGGACAATCATTAGTCGGCGGTGGCTTCGGACATCTCTAATGGTTTTGGTTTTTTGGTTACGCTGGCGCTGGTTACTACAATGACTGACGCGATCACGATGGCGCTGCCGGCTAGGATGAAGGCGTCGATCTTTTCGTGTAGGACCAGCCATCCCAGGAAAACTGCGACCACTGGATTCACGTACGCGTAGGTCGAAACTTTGGCTGCGGGTGCGTGGCTCAGGATATAGATGTAGGCGGTATAGCCGATCAGCGATCCGCAAATGACCAGATAAATGATGGCGCTCACGCCGTGCGCAGTCCAGACGACCCGCGTGTAATCGCGGTTCAGCAGCGCGAAGATTGAGTTTCCCATCCCTGCGAAAAAAACCTGCCAGGCGGTGGCGGCGAAAGTTGCCGGGCCGGATTGCCACTTTTTTGAGAGCACCGATCCGAAGGCCCAACTCAGGGCGCCCACGATAAGTGCCAGCGACCACCCCAGTTGGCGGCGGCCAATTTCACCGGTGGCGCTGAGTTGCGGCCATAGCAGCACGAGGGTGCCGGCAAATCCCAGGGCGAGACCGATGAAGGCGCGGCCCGAGATGCGGTGATGGCCGAGCATCACGGAATCGAGCACCACAAACCATAATGGAATGCAGGCCACCAGCAGTGCGGCCAGACCGCTGGGGATGTACTGTTCGGCGTACGAAAGCGTGAGATTGCCGCCCATCAGCAGCAGGTTTCCGATGATGGCAAATTGCAGCAGCTTGCGCGGGCTGAAGCGGATATTTTCTCTGCGCAACACGCAATAGCCCAGCATGATGATGCCGGCGATGGTGAAACGGGTGGCGCACATGAGTGCAGGCGGGATGTGTTCGACTGCGATGTCGATGGCGAGATAGGTCGATCCCCAGAAGAGATAGACCAGCCCGAAGTTCAGGGTGAGCATGGCGCGGGATGAAGGGGCGGACGACATGGTGGCGTTAGTTGATAAGACGAGGCGGAGAGGCGAGTCGATTCAGTGGTTTTTAGAGTAAGCGACTGCGCTGGTGCGAGGCTGATGTGTGGTGACGCAGGCTGGACTGGATAATCCTGCGTTCGTTGGCGGTGGCTTATTCGCTTCGTAAGGTCCCTCTCTCGTCCGCCTTCGGCGAACGAGTTCGGGATGACATGGGGTTGTTTCGGCGAACGAGGTCGGGATGACACCGCGTTATTTTCGGCGAGATGGCTGCGGACTTCGGTTCGGCATGGGTTGTTACATCCCTGATAAACTACGATGTTCACCACACTGATTTGAATTCATCTGACTGCAGGTTCTCATGCTTAAACCAGGCGATGTAGCAATTATGAGCGGCGCGCGCACGCCGTTTGGCCGCTATTGCGGCAAGCTGAAAGACTTTACCGCACAGGAATTAGGCGCGATTGCCGCCAAAGGCGCGATCGAGCGGTCCAAGTTGAATGTGGAAGAGTTTGCGCATGTCATTTTCGGCAATGCGCAACAGACATCAGGCGATGCCCTGTATGGCGCGCGCCACGTGGGATTGCGGGCGGGATTGCCGATTGAAATCCCTGCGCTGACGGTGAACCGATTGTGCGGAAGCGGCATGCAGTCGATTGTGAATGCGGCGCAGATGATCCAGTTGGGCGAGGCGACGACGGTGCTGGCCGGCGGTATGGAAGCGATGTCGCAGGCACCGTTTTCGATACGCGGGCGCGATGGATTTGCGCTGGCCCCGGGCGGCAAGCTGGAAGATTCGCTGATGGTGGCGCTGCTCGATAGCTACTGCGGATCGTACATGGCAAACACCGCTGAACTTTATGGATCGCAGCACGGGATCACGCGCGAGATGCAGGATGAGTTTGCGCTGCGTTCACAGAAATGTGCTGACGACGCCTACAAAGCGGGACGCATTCAGGAAGAGCTGGTTCCGGTGCCACTGAAAAATTCAAAAGGCGAGGCGAGCGGAGAATCTCTGACCGAGGATGATCACCGGCGTCCGCAGACCACGATGGAAGGATTGGCGAAGCTGAAGCCGGCGTTTGGCAAAAACGGAACCGTGACGGCGGGAAATGCGAGCGGCATTGTGGATGGCGCGGCCGCGGTTGTGTTGATGTCGCTGGACGAGGTGCGGAAGCGCAACATGGATCCGCTGGGCCGAATTGTGAGTTGGGGCGTGGCGGGAGTTGAGCCGAAGATCATGGGCAGCGGGCCGGTGCCGGCGACCAAGGTTGCGTTGCAAAAGGCCGGGATGACGCTTGAGCATATCGATCTGATCGAAGTGAACGAAGCATTCGCGGCGCAGTATTTGGCGGTAGAAAAACAGCTTGGACTGGATCGCGAAAAAGTAAACGTGAACGGCGGGGCGATAGCGCTGGGACATCCGCTGGGCGCGACGGGGACGCGGCTGGTGATTACCTTGCTAAACGAGCTGCGCCGGCGGAAGAAGAAGTATGGACTGGCGACGGCGTGCATCGGCGGCGGGCAGGGGATTGCGATGGTGGTGGAGAATTTTAATTAGGTTTATTGACCCGTGTTCCTCTTCGGGCATCCTGAGCGGAGCGAAGGACCTTTGCATTTCAGCCACTCACGAGTACACAGGTTCTTCGCATCGCTCAGAATGACAGCACTACTTTGAGAAGGAAATAAGAATGGAAATCAAGAATGTTGGCGTACTCGGTTGTGGGTTGATGGGATCTGGCATTGCGCAGGTTGCGGCGACTGCTGGGTTCGAAACTGCTGTTCTCGAGGTCGAGCAGAAATATCTGGACAAAGGGTTTGCCGGCATTGAGAAGTCGCTGGCGAAGTTTGCCGAGCGGCCGCCAGAGAAGGGCGGGATCACGGCGCAGCAGAAAAAAGAAATTCAGTCGCGGCTGAAAGGGACGACCAAAGCTGCCGATCTGGCTGATTGCGACATCGTGATTGAAGCCATCATCGAGAACGTGCCGACGAAAAAAGAAATGTATGGCGGACTGGATGGCGTGGTGAAGAAGAGCGCCATTTTCGCTTCGAACACTTCGTCGATTTCGATTACCGAACTGATGACGGCGACCAAGCGGCCGGAGCGATTCATTGGACTGCACTTTTTTAATCCCGTGCCGCTGATGAAATTGGTGGAAGTGGTGCGCACGATTGCGACTGCGCCCGAGGTTTACGAGGCGGCTTACGAATTTGCCAAGAAGCTGGGCAAAGTTCCGGTGCGCGCAAAAGATTCGACCGGATTCATCGTGAACCGGCTGCTGGTGCCATATATGCTCGATGCCATCCGCGCTTACGAAGAGGGCGTCGGCTCGATCGAGGACATCGATAGCGCGATGAAGCTTGGCTGCGGCTATCCCATGGGGCCGTTTACCTTACTCGATTTTGTCGGCCTCGACACGACATACTACATCACGCATGTGATGTACGACGAGTTTAAAGAGCGGCGGTTCGCTTCGCCTCCGTTGCTGAAGCGGCTGGTGATGGCGGGGTGGTACGGAAGGAAATCGGGCAACGGGTTTTACGATTATTCGGACCCGAATAGTCCGAAGGTGAATAAGCTTTAAGCATTATTCATGTTCTGTCATCCTGAGCGGAGTAAGAATTTCGCGGAGCGAAGTTCTTACGGAGTCGAAGGACCCCTTGTTCGCTTGCAGTGATAACGGGCCTATGAAGGCATTCTGATCGCGGGCTGGTGGGGAGAATTCCCTGAAGTGCCGATACTGATGTCGAGTTATATGGGTCCTTCGACTGCGTTGTCGTTCGCTACGCAAACGACAAACTTTGCTCAGGATGACAGTAATGGGTAGCACATGAGACAGCATGAATATTTCGTTTACATCGTGTGCAGCAACTCCGGGACGCTCTACATTGGAATGACCAACAGCATCTATCGCCGGGCGCTCGAACACAAGCGTGGTGAAATCGAAGGATTCGCCGCCAAGTACAATTGCATTCGCCTGGTTTACTACGAGGGATTCGACGATGTCACGAAAGCGATCGACCGCGAGAAGCAGTTGAAGGGCTGGGTGAGAAGGAAGAAGATTGCGCTGATTGAATCGAAAAACCCACGCTGGGTTGATCTGGCGGAAAAATGGGGAGCTCAGATGGCGTTTGCAGGGGAATCCATTAAAGACATGTCATCCTGAGCGAAGTAAGGGCTTCGCGAAGCGAAGTTCTTACGGAGTCGAAAGACCCCATGTTCTCTTGCAGTGATAACGGGCGGACAAAGGCATTCTGATCGCGGCGCCGGTGGGGCGAATTCCCTGAGACACCGCTGCTGATTCTAGATTGTATGGGGTCCTTCGACTTCGCTCAGGATGACAGGGCGGTTGCAAGTGAAGATCCGGTTGCAAATGAATATCCGCTTGCAAGTGAAGATTGCGTGATCGAATCGAAAAACATGCCTGTAATCTGAGCGCGTCGCTTGTGAGGCGAATTCTCTAAGAGGCCGCTGCGGATTCTAAATTGCATGGGGTCCTTCGACTTCGCTCAGGATGGCAGGGTTTGGTGATACCGACACATGAACAAATCTATGACCTTCTCCAATATTCTCTTCGAAAAGAAAAACTCGATTGCCTACTTCACCGTGAACCGGCCGAAGGTGCTCAATGCATTGAACATGGCCACCATGGAAGAGCTGCGGTCGGCGTTTCACGAGATCAAGAATGATGCCGGCGTGCGCGTTGTGCTTCTTACCGGCTCGGGCGAGAAGGCATTTATCGCCGGCGCGGATATTGGCGAGTTGGCGCAGCATGACGCAGTCTCGGGCAAGGAGTTCACGCACCGTGGGCAGAGTGTGCTTAACCTGATCGAAAACCTGGGCAAGCCGGTGATTGCGTGCATCAATGGATTTGCGCTGGGTGGCGGGTGCGAGATTGCCATGGCTTGCACCATGAGGCTGGCTAGCGACACTGCGAAACTCGGACAACCTGAGGTGAAGCTGGGAATTATTCAGGGATATGGCGGAACGCAGCGGCTGCCGCGGCTGGTAGGTAAAGGGATTGCGATGCAACTGTTGCTTGCGGGAGAGATGATCAGCGCGCAGGAGGCGCATCGGATTGGGTTGGTGAATGAAGTTGTTCCGGCGGCGGAGTTGATTGCGCGCGCCGAAGCGATTGCGGCGAAGATCATTGCGAACGGGCCGCTGGCGGTGCAGTACACCATGGAAGCGGTGAACAAAGGAATGGAAATGCCGCTGGCTGAGGGGCTGTATCTGGAAGCGGTTTTGTTTGGGGCCGCGTGCGCGACGGAAGATAAGAAAGAGGGAACGACGGCGTTTCTGGAGAAAAGGCAGGCGCAGTTTAAGGGGAAGTAACTCTGTGGTTTTTCTGGCTGTAACTCAACGTGCTAAGAGTCTGAAAGCTTCACCACAGAGAGCACCGAGTTACACGGAGGAACGCCACAGAGTAGACGAAACTTCGGGGCAAAAACAATCGCACTTACAAGACACAACGACGAGAACATCACCGAAAAAATTCGGAAGAAGACTCGCGCGGGGAAGCTGGACGCAACAGGCTTGCGATTTGGAATCGTAGTGTCGCGGTTCAACGAATTCATCACGGATCGTCTTCTTCTCAGCGCATATGAAGGGCTGGTGCGTTCGGGCGCGAGCGAGAAAGGCATAGATATTGTCCGGGTGCCGGGATCCTTTGAAATTCCTTCGGCGGCGCGTGCTCTCGCGGAAACGCAAAAATATGACGCTATTATCTGCCTGGGGTGCCTGATTCGTGGGGACACCGCGCATTACGATGTGATCGTTAATGAAGTCACCCGTGGCATTGGGCAGTCGGCGCAGGAGACGGGAGTGCCGCATTCGTTTGGGGTGCTCACTTGTGAAAATCTTGAGCAGGCGATCGATCGCGCTGGATTGAAGATGGGCAATAAGGGGTTTGAGGCGGCGCTGGCGGCGGTGGAGATGGGGAATCTGAAAAAGGCGGTCGTCGGTCCTCGGCCGTCGGCTGTCGGCAAGGCCAAGACCAAGAGATCCGCTTCTCGGCGGAAGCGCGAGGGCTGAGTCTGGATCTTTTCAATCCTGTAAACTGAAAATCGTCTAGTGTTCCGGCCAACGACAGAGAGCCGACGACCGACGACTGTCCTATGGGTACCCGACGCAAATCTCGTGAACTGGCTTTGCAGATGCTGTTTCAGGCGGACCTGGGGCAGCAGTCGGCTGAGCAGGTGCGCAAGACGTTTTGGAAGGAGCGCGGCGAGGCGGAGCGCGATGTGCAAGGCTTCGCGGAAGATATATTTCGCATCGCGCAAGATCGTGGCGATGACATTGACAAGCTGATCAAATCTCACGCAGCGAACTGGCGCATCGATCGGATGGCTGCTGTCGATCGGAATGTGCTGCGCGCCGGGGTGGCGGAGATGATGGGATTTCCGGGTACACCACGGGCGGTGATCATTAATGAAGCCATCGAGATTGCGCGCAAATTTTCTGCTCCTGAGTCGGCGCAGTTTATTAACGGCGTGCTGGATAGCATTGGGAAAGAGTTGGAAGCTTCTCGCGCCGCGGAGCCGTAATGTGCCGTCCCTTCGGGACTCGGCGCATTCATCATTCTTTCCCAGCACTCACGTGCTGGGCTAACTAAATTCCGTCCCTTCGGGACTCAACATCTCCTCACTCTTATTCGCTGCCCATCACTGACGTGTTGGCTAGTTAAAAGTCGCGCGCTTCGCGGGCTGAACTTTTTATCTCCAACAAATCGAGCGCTGCTTCGGCGCGTGTCGGCGGACGTACACGGCCGCCGCTACATGACATTGCTGATGGGCGAGTCATGTTCTTACACCAGCAACAACTTGGTTAAGCACGACCACCCAACCTACGGTCTGACTGCGACCAGATCGGGGTTGCAGGAAATGGGGACGGTGCCGGTGCCGCTCTGATTGGTTGCGGATGCGCCGTTGGAGTTGGTGACCAGGAAGGTCGAATTGCCGCCGGCGTCAGTGCCTAGGCCGGTGATCGTGAAGCTGCCGTTGTCGCCGCCGGTGGACATGTTTGCGACGGTGATACTTTGGCCGACTTTAAGACCTGCACCGGAGATCAAAGAGTAGGTGTAGGCGCCGGTCGAACCGTTCTGCGATACTGCCGAGATTCTCACCTGTGAAAGCGGAACCTGGGTCAGCGGGTTCCCGGGGCCGAAGCACAATTCGTTTGTCGGGAAGGGAAACGTTACCTGCTGGGTGTCGAGACCGGAAGTGGTGTCGATGACGTGCAGCGTGCCATCGTCCGCACCAACAAATAATAATTTGCCGTCAGGCGACAGCGAGGCCGATAACGGCGTAGCACTATTCGAGAGTGAGAGACTTGAGGTGGTTTGCGTGTTTACGTTGAACACCATCACGAAGGGCATGCGTCCGGAAGAAGAGTTTCCGAGAATGTACGCAGTCGATCCGTCGGGGGAAACGAAGAATTGAGTAGGAGTGAAGCTGCCTTCCCCGAGATCAAAAGTGTTGGCCGTATCGGTGATGGTTCCGGAACAGTCGATCGCGGTGAGCGAAGTTACGGTGACCATATCGATGTTTGGCGGATCGAGCACGAGCAGACTATTCCCGTCAGGTAGTGGACGAATGAGCAAAGGATTGTGCGGAGTGTTCAGCGTAGCGGATGAAATCGGCGTATTGTCGCAGTTGCGATAAGGAGTGAGCGAGGTTGAGGGCCCGGCTACATATGCGAATCCACCCTCGGGATGAAACTCCACGTCGTTGGCGGCCCCGCCTAAGTTGATGGTTTGCAGCGGATCCAGTTTGGAATAAATGTAAAGGTTATTCCCCGCCAGGATGTATGCCTTCAAACTGTCGGGTGAGAACGCGGCGGCAATGGCCCCGCTGATCTGAAACGTAGTGACCGTTGGGGAATTAGCACTGCAATTCTGGCATATGAATAGGAGGTTAGGGGAATCAACGGTGTCGGAAATGACTGCTGAAGTGCGGTCCGGGGAAATGGCCAAGACTTTTCCCGGAGCTTTTCGTACTTGGGCCAGATTGCTGCCCGTGAAGACCATGAGGCCTTTTTGGTTAAAGTCGCTGGAATCGACTCCCAAGTAGGCGTTCCCGCCGATGTTATCGAAGACTAAGGAATTAGGGGTGGACAACAATCCGATCGGAGTGCGAGCGGTAAAGGGCGAAGTTGCCGAAGACCTGGACACAGCAACCAGAGTGGGCGTGCAAGTTGCGGTGGTGCTATTGCAGCCAGTAGTGGTGACATAAACCGTTGGACTGGCACTGGAACTGGTGCTGCTGACGTCGAAGTTGATTGCCGCCTGGGGATATATAGGGAGCGTGGGCTTGATGCCTGCGTTGCAGGTCGGCGGGGTGCAAGATGCGATGACTGTGCTCTGCCCGCCGCTAGATCCAATGACAGACCCAATGCCGCCGAAGACAGATCCGCTCGCGGCGCCGGAAGCACCGACTGATACCGGGTTCGACGTGCTCCATGTGAGTGGCACTCCGGTAACGTCCTGATTGGCGATATCTGTGACTGTGGCATTAAGCGTGGTAGAGGTCCCGCTATTCACCAGGAATGAGGTGATCGAGGGATCGTTGGCAGGCGCCGCCGCAATCGAAATGCTTTTCACGCGGCAGGTTTCAACGGAAATGGGCTGGCCGACAAATGGAC
>JBOGLH010000142.1:0-4145 GCA_050746025.1 Terriglobales bacterium
CGAACTCATCACGACTGTGGTCAGAGGAGCCACCGTAACTGCCATGCCAAAACCGAGCACAACGATTGCGGGAAAGAATGTCTTCCAGTAACTGCTGCCGGTTGAAGGCAACACGAATAACGCGAAGCCTGCAGCTGCAATGAGCGGCCCGATAATCAACGGCATTCGGGGACCGTAGCGTGCGACCAGACCTCCCGACCAGCGCGAAAGCGCAAACATCAGCACAATTAACGGAAGCACAGCCGCGCCAGTTGCGAACGGCGAGTATCCCTGCACCTGAATCAGGTCCAACGGAAACAGGAAAAAGAAAATTCCGAGCGCGGCGTAAAGGAACAACGTCAGCAAATTCGCGCCACTAAAAATGCGCGATCGAAACAACGCCAACGGGACCATCGGCGAACTTATTTTTGACTCGACGAATACGAAACCGGCAACACCGGCGATACCAATTATCAAGCTCCCGAAGACCAGCGGGTTGCGCCAACCCAGGTTCGTTGATTCGACAAATCCAAACACCAGCCCACCCATGCCCGCCGTACCCACCAACGCGCCCAGCCAATCGATTCCACGAGCGGTTGTGCTGCGGCTCTCGGGAATCTGCCAGAACGAGACCGCAACCACCACCGCCGCAAGCGGCAGGTTAATGAAAAATACCCAGCGCCATGAAGCATGTTGAATCAACCATCCGCCGAGAAGGGGGCCAATCGCCGTAGTGATCGCTGTAAACCCAGACCAGGTGCCGATTGCCTGCCCCCGCGTTTTTTCATCGAAGGAAGCGCTGATGATGGCAAGACTGCCGGGGACAAGAAAGGCCGCGCCCACGCCTTGAATACTCCGGGCAACGATCAGTTGATGAATGTTTGAAGCGAGGCCGCAACCCGCCGAAGCCATCGCGAAAAGCGCCACACCCAACACAAACATCAATCGGCGGCCAAATACGTCGCCGAACGAACCTCCGGCCAGGATCAGCGCTCCCAAAAACAATCCGTAGGACTCGACTACCCACTGCACATCGACGATGTTGGCGTGCAGGCTGGATTGAAGCGCGGGCAGCGCGACGTTGACGACCGTGCTGTCGATGAATGCCATGCTCGAACCGAGAATGGTTGCGGCCAGGATCCAACGTTGCGCGGGCGCACTAGGCAAAATGCCAGGTTCCGACGGGACTGCGCTGTCACTGCGGGCCGGATTCATTCAGGCAGTTGATGCGCCCGCAGAGTAAGTGGATTCTGAAGGTCGTGTGAATCTTCTCCCCTGAGGGTGCTCCTCGATAAGAACGAAGGTGGTGTCAAGCACAAACGTATCCCTCGGTGTTTGGCACCGTTGTTATTGCCGCCAGAAAGGTTTGAGGACCAAGACTCTGGAAAGTAAAATCTCACGCTAATCACTCGCGGTGGTGATCCTTCTCCTTAGAAAGATCGTTCCATCAGGGGAAATCTTTTTCCCAACACCAGTTTCAGAATGTGCGCCGCATCCCGCTTGTCCGTCTTCTGCCTGCGCACATAACTGGCCCGGATCCGCGCCGCATCGCCGATCAAAATCGCGTGCCCCAGATCCTCGACCAGCTCGATGAACCACTGGCTGTTGCCCGTCGCTTCCATCCCGATCAGCACCGGTGCCGCCCTCTGCCCGTAGAACAGGTTGGCGTCTCCGCTAGCATGCACCAGCTTGCGCTCCCCGCACTCCCCCGTCTCCGTGTCCAACCAACTCACTTGCTGCCAGCTGGGATGGAAATCACACCCTATAATCATCATTGCGAAGGCTCCTTTCTTCCCAGCCTCTTTGATCCTCAAAACCAAAGCATACCGGGCCCGATTCGAGCCTTCGTTCTTATCCAATCAATTCAAGCCCGCCTTTGGCTTGAGTGGGGATGTTTAATGTCGATCACTAGGAAGAAGCCGCTGTAATCCCCTACTCAACCCTGTCATCCCGAGCGCAGTCGAGGGACCTTGTGGTTGCTTTTATCCTTGGCTGGCCAGCGTTACCTACGGCGAGCTGGGCGCAGGTCGTGTGAACGAATGGTGGCAACCGAAGATGAAGATTCGGGCCGCGTGAAGAATACATAGTTCAGATCCCGCTTCTCCGAAGGTCATCGAGACATGAGGCACCCGGCCAGTACGAATTCCGCTTCGCCTTTGTACGGCTCCTTTTCAACCAAGTTCAGACAAATTCGGCAAAGTTGCTGGAGTCTATTCGCTTTCGAACGGCACCACTCGGCGCTGGATCATCAAGCTCGACGTAAGAAGAAGAGTTCAGGAAATTTTGAGGAAACACCGCTAGGCATTCCTTGCCGGTCAGGACTGACTCGTACAAAATGCCTTCGATTCCTGCATCCACTGCGATGCCGACAAAAATCTGGCCGGCCGCCGGCGCGTCGTAAAGCATTGGCCAATTTCTCCAATTGTCGAGCATCAACACGCGCTTCAACTCTGCCACCGTCGCAACCAACTGCAAAGGAAGGCCAAACCGTCGCGCTTGCACAACCAGCGGCTTGGATAACCTGAAACGTTGATCAGATTTACAAATTCGGCCAAATTGTTTAATCCACGAATATCGAGGATGGCGTCTAGCCTGCCACTGACCGAAACGGCGCTTATTGAATCCGGGTTGGTCAAAGCTAGTTCTTCTGGCGTAAGCGAGTCGGCGCCCTTGTCACGCCCAAGGACCTCCGCGAGAGCCGTGCCCTTATCAGCGGCGAGATACAAGGCTGGGAACATTTGGATAGCGAGTAGAATCGATCGCGCCAATGTTGAAGCGGCCGCCTGGATCGACGAGACTACCTTTGGCACTCAACGGATTGAGAGAATATTTGTACCGAACGATTCTCTGCCATCGTGAGAATTGAAACATCTTGGCAGCGTTGCGAAGCGAGGCGTTTAGCTGTTCGCGGATGTCCTTCCTTTGAAACGCCAGTTCGGAGTAGTAGCGCCAGTGGAACTCAACCAACTCCTCATACAGCTTCTTGGGCTTGACGATGCCCGAGACTCGCCCGGATTCGAGCCTGTCCCATCGACGAGTCATTTGCGCTTTTCATTTTCAGACAGGGCTTGCAGGATGAACTGGCGAAGTTTCTTGAATCGCCCGATCTTTATCATGTCGCGTGGCGCTATGTTTCCTAGCAACGGGTTGGGAGTTTTGAACCACAAGACGGTTTTTTGCTCGTCCTTGAAGAACTGCGCAACCAGATTGAGAGCAACCGCCCACTCTTGGATACGGTCCTGCAACTCCCTTGGCATTTTCGGTGGATCATATCGGACGGAATGCAGCGCTACGTTCGAAGCCCTTGCAATGTCTTTCTTCTTGAAATCCAGGAGGTCTACTACCTTCTCGTAGTTAGTATCACCGGAAGGAAAGAGGCTGAGATAATCCTCTTTCGGTATAGTTTCAAACAGTGCAACTCCACTCATTCAGCACACTCCGACTTTTATTCCATTTTTATTCCACAATATTACCGCATCTATCCGCACATGGAGTAAGCGGATTCCGCAAGGCCGGGTCGAACGCCTCTGGCGCAGTTATCAAGACCGTCTGGTCAGTGAGCTCCGCTTCGCCCAGGCGGCGACGCTGGAGCAAGCCAACGCCGTTCTCGCCACTTTTTGCGCCGACTACAATCAACGCTTCGGCCGCCCTGCCGCCAACTCGGCCTGCGGTTTTCGCACTCTGCCCGGCGCTTCGATCTTGCCCGCTGTCTCAGTTTTCGTTACCAGCGCATCGTCAGCGCCGATCATGTCGTCACCCTCGGAACCCCAGCCCATCGCCTTGCCGCCGCCTCCCGGCCAGCGCAGCTACGCCGGAGACACCGTCGAACTCTCTCATCAACTCGACGGCACGCTCCACGTCTTTCGCCGAGATCGGTTGCTCCTGACCCAGTCTCTGCCGCTCTCGGAACACGCCGACCGCCGCCCGGCTCCGGTTACCACCGCGCAGAAAGAAAGCTGCCGCGCATCTACAATCTCTCCGGCCGCCCCGCTCTTGTAGCCGTTACTTAAACGTTAAGGGGGTGACAAAGTCTCGTTGCAGTTAGTGCGACATTTTATCGTCGCAACAACAGCCTGGATATAACAATCAAGCCCCGGCTTTCGCCGGGGCTTGATTGCTGCCGAGCATTCGCTCGACCGGACAGCCGAGGGCGGCTGTCCCCACCT
>JBOGLH010000143.1:0-26561 GCA_050746025.1 Terriglobales bacterium
ACCTTCGTGTCCTTCGTGGTGAATAGGTTTAAAAGCATCAACCACGAAGGACACGAAGGTTCACGAAGGAAAACTTAAAAGCTTAATCCTTGTCTGGCATCGCGAAATATCCGCTGCGGGCCTGTACTTTGTAGCCGTCTTTTGACTTGATCTGCACTCTGCGAAAGCCGCCATTCTTCACCGGATTCGTGGGCACATAGCCAATGTTGTACTGACTGCGAAGTTCCTGTGAGATCTGATCAAAAGCCTGCTTAAGCTTCTCGGTCTTGTTCCCTACTTCGATTACCCGGCCGCCAGTTTCAGCCGTTAGCTTCTTCATTTCACTATCGCCACCATAACCACCAAAGCCATAGAAGCCGCGGTCTGCGCACAACAGAACATAAACAATAGTGTCAGCTTTCTGAGCTGCCTCAATGGCATCCCTGAGTTTATACTGGCTGCCCTGGTCCTCGCCGTCCGTAAGCAGGATCATCGCCTTGCGGTCTACCTGCTGCCCCATTTCATCGTGCGACGCCAGATAAACGGCATCGTAAAGCAACGTTCCCTTGGGCTGTCCAATGGTTGGAACTGGGCCGCCGCCCTGGCCTGGCAAGCCGGATACGACCGCCTGACCACCGCTGTTAATTTTTACGCTGTTCAACGCTGCTTTCAGACGGCGCGGGCTGCTGGTGAAGTCCTGAACCAGGCTGACGCCGATGTTGAAGTCCATCACAAACGCCATGTCTTTTTCGCGCAGGATTTGAGTAAGGAATGCGCCGCCAACTTCCTGCTCCATGTTCAGGACCCGTTCCTGGCTAGCGCTGGAATCGATAAGAATTCCCAGGGTCAAAGGCAGTTGTGATTCTGCCGAAAAGTATTTAATAGTTTCGGGCTTGCCGTCTTCCAAGACTTCGAATGCGTCCTTTGGCAAATTGCTGATCATGCCGCCCTTCTTGTCCTTCACATTGAAGAAGAGCTGGACGATGTTGGTGTTGGCTTTGAAAGTGGTGACCGGCTGGTCTTCCGCGTCTTTCTGGTCTTTTTGTGATTGAGCTTTATCCGCGGCTTCCCGATCTTGTTGATCAGGCACCATCTGGACATCCTGAGCCACGACGAATTGCGCCCCTAAGGCTAAGCTAAGCAGCACGAGTTGAATACAAAACAGCCTCAAGCGAAACAGCGACCGCATAAAGTTGGGTTCCTGTGATTTCTGGTAGTCTACTTCTCATCGGTTAGATGCACCAAACCTGCAGGTCCAAGCATCCCAATAGCCAGAACTTTATACGGGGGATCCGTTGCTAAGACGACTGGTGATGCGGTTTCTGGTGGTTGGAACCCTAACGATAGCGCCTTCATCAATTTTGGCCGTGCAAAATGCGAATGAGGGTTCTCAGGCCTCGCCCCCAGCGCAAAACACGGGGCAAAAAGCCTCCCCCGATCCCAACCAGCAGAACCAGAGCATTCCGGATGCACCATCCACGGTGCAACCGCCGGCGGCTCTGCCGCAACCGCCGCCGACGCCGCAATCCGAGCAGCAGGCCGGGCCAGCTCCTCAGCAGCCTCCCGCGGCGAATGAACCTCCGCCCCGGGAATCTTCAGACGAAACGCCGGCTGGCCCGCCGCCTCCGATCAATATCAAAACAGTTCCCCAAGGAGGCGCGACCAGCAATGCCACCGACACTGATACGCAAGAGCAGTTTGCCAAAATTCAGGTCAACGTCAATCAGGTGATCATTCCAGTAACGGTGAAGGATGAATCAGGCCACTTGGTAGGCGGACTTCTTCCCAAGGATTTTACGGTCCGCGAAAACGGGAAAAAGCAGACGCTGAACTTCTTCACCAGTGATCCCTTTGCGCTCTCAGCCGCGATCATCTTTGATTTAGGAATGAAGGACGTGGACGTGCAAAAGGTGAACCACACGTTTCCCGCCCTCGAAGGAGTGTTCAGCCCATTCGACGAGGTGTCAATTTACAGCTATAGCAATGTGGTCGGTGAAATTTCCAGCTGGACGGCGGTCGGCGACAGGCTGACTCGAACCTTCGCCAGCCTGGCGACAGCCAGCGGCAGAAATAACGGGCCACCCGTTGTCGACGGACCGTTCGGGCCGCAAGGACCGACGATCAACAATATGCCGGTCGATCCAAATCCCGGCATCACTGCCGCTGCGACACAGCAGGAGTCGCACGTACTGAATGATGCCATTCTGAGGGCTGCGCTTGATCTTGCCAAGCGGCCGCGAGAACGCCGAAAGGTGATTTTCATCATCAGTGACGGGCGCGAATACCGCAGCAATGCCAGCTATCGCGACGTGCTGAAGGTCCTGCTCAGTAACAACATTACGGTTTATGCGATTGGCGTGGGCGGGAGCGCGATTCCGATTTATAACAAAGTCGAAAAGCTGCATCTTCCCCGATTCGGCTATAGCGACATTCTGCCCAAATACGCCAGCGCAACCGGCGGAGAGGTATTCAATGAGTTGACCCGCACCGGCCTTGAGGACGCCTATTCGCGCCTGATGGGGGACGCGCGCAATCAATACACCCTCGGCTATGTTTCGCACGCGCCTGTGGTAGGACAACACAATGACGTCGAAGTCCTTATCGACCGAGCCAGTTGCAGGCGTTCGTCGATACGGCCGTGCGTTGATGTAACTGCTAAAGAGGGATACTACGCAATGCCGCCGGCACGGTGAAGATCGAGTGAATTAGCTCGTCTCCGCGGGAGCAAAAATCACTAGCAATGCCAGCTCTTCGACGATATCGAAGAAACGGTGCTCAAGCAGCTTTTCGACGAAAATCACATCGCCTGAGTTCACAGAGCGTTCTTCCCTGCCCAGCCGCATCTTTGCCTTGCCGCGGACCACATAATAAATCTCATCTTCTTTGTGCGGAGTTTGTTTATCGGTGGCACCCACCGGGAGGACATAAACCCCGGCGCTCATGGCAGCAACGCGAAGAAATTCTTGATACCGCTTGTCTCCCATTTGTTGCAACAGATCCGACAATTGCAGGACCTGACTCATGCCAACGCGCCCTGGAAAAATATTTCGGTGTATTGCCTGGCGAGACTTTCCTCCTGCAGGCTGCCGTCGGGACGATACCACTGGTAAATCCAGTTGATCATTCCCAGCAGCGCGAAGGCCGCTGCCCGGGGGGTCACCGTTCCGCTGGAGCCGCGCGCCGCCTGCACTTCGCCGATCAGGTTCTCCAGAAAATGCACGTAATCTTTCTTCCTCGAGTTGATGCGTTTGCGCAGCGTCGGCGACAGCGGATGATTTTCGTGCAGCATCACCGTGATCTCGCGATCGCGCTCGCTCAACACCACCGCGATGTGCCGGCGAATGACGGTCCGCAGCCGCTCCTCCGGGTCAAGAGTCAATTTCGCGGGGGCAATCACGCGCTCTTCGGTGATATCCATGGCGTGGCTCATCAGGTTAAAAAGGATTTCTTCCTTGCTCTGAAAATGATGATAGAGTCCGCCCTTACTGAGTTTCAGTGCGGCGGCAACATCATTCATCGAAGTCGCGTCATAGCCCTGCTGCTGGAACAAGCGGGCGGCGGCGCGCAGAATCTCTTGACGCGATCCGAGCGTGCCTTCGCGGGTCATAATTCGAGCCATCGTACGCGTAATCGTTCGAGCCACTGATCGACAGCATATACAGCGGGCAGCAGAAATGCCAAATTTGTTGACTATGGACGCCTCGGCGCCGCTGAGGAATGAGATCACGTAAAATATTTATGGAACTCATGGCTGAAAAAACTGTGCTCTTTAAAATTCGCCGTCAGGATTCGCCCGGCACCCGGCCGCGTTGGGAGGAGTTCGAGCTGGGTTGGCATTCAGGGATGAACGTTATCTCCTCAATGATGGAGATTGCCCGCAACCCCGTCACTCGCGACGGCAAAGCGACTACGCCAATCACGTACGATTCGAATTGCCTGGAAGAGGTGTGCGGATCGTGCGCGATGCTGATTAACGGCAAAGCGCGAATGGCCTGCTCTGCGCTTGTGGATAATCTCGAAAAACCGATTAAGCTCGAACCGCTGTCGAAATTTCCTGTGGTGCGCGATCTCGCGGTGGATCGCAGCGTGCTGTTTGAAAACCTGAAACAGGTAAAGGCGTGGGTGCCAGTGGATGGCACTTACGACCTCGGTTCCGGGCCACGCGTCACCATGCACGAGCAGGAAGAGGCCTATCCGCTCTCGCGTTGCATCTCGTGCTGCTGTTGCATGGAGGTCTGCCCACAATTCAACGAGCACACTGGCTTTGTGGGTGCGGCGACGATTTCGCAGGTCCGCCTGTTCAATACCCACCCCACGGGCGCGGCATTGAAGCGCGAACGATTAGCGGCGCTCATGGGCGATGGCGGGATCCAGGAGTGTGGCTATGCCCAGAACTGCGTCGAGGCCTGCCCGAAAGATATTCCGCTGACCCGTTCGATCTCTGAGGTTGGCGGGGCGGTGATGAAGCAAGCCATCGGAGATTTGTTCCGCCGCTAAAAAATTTGTTCTCTCCAAACCTGCACGAAACCCCTCCGCGGTTACTATTGACACTTTTCGTAACGTGACCGAAAAAGTTTGCCACTTTTCGGTTCTTTCCATCTCTTCAAAGCCATGCCCCACGCCGCATTTGGCAAGAATCCCACGAACTTCACTGAATCCAAAGAAGATGTTCTCCGGCGCTCCCACGGCCGCGGAATGGCCTCGCAGCTGCAATATGAATAGCGTTCGACACCCTGAGTAATAGGAGGTAACCAGCAGGAGTTACAGGTGATGGTCCAAGGTAATGCTTACGTTTAAACTTTTGTGCTTGGATTTTTCAGGAACTGTCATAGAATGAAGCCCTGGAATGAACACCTTGAGCGCCTTCTGTCAAGTCAGCCGATGAAATTTCAGAAACATGCCATCGCATTCTTCGCCACTCTAGTCATGAGTTGCCAGGCGTTTGCCGTTCGGCCTATGGTTTCGCCTCGCTATCACCGGATGCACCGCATTCATCGGATTCCATGGAACCCGTTGTTTAAGCCGTCGCACGAATCTTTGCTTCTGCAAAATGAAGAGATCGACCGCCTAAACCTTCCACGCATTTATGACGATAAGCAGCTGGAGAGGCTAAAGGCCAGCGGTGATCTGGTTCCGATCGTTCCAAGTCAGACGCTTCGAATTCAGCCGTCGCTCGATCCCAACCGGCGCTACTGCCGCACCTGGACACTCGATTTTGTGACCGACCTGAGCGAGGCATACTACAAAGAATTTCACGAACAGATTCAAGTCAACTCGGCCGTCCGCACCGTACTGGTGCAGAAAAAGCTTCGCCGCCATAATCGCAATGCAGCTCCGGAAAAAGGTGAGACCGCTTCATCGCACCTGGCTGGGCTTACGGTTGATCTTCAACGCCGCGGTATGACTAAATCTCAAGTGAAGTGGATGGAAAATTATCTTCGTCCGCTGAAGGAAATGGGGTTGGTCGAGCCCGAAGAAGAGCGGCGCCAGTGGTGCTTCCACATTATGGTTGCCGGCGCATATGACGATTGGCGCGCCACTCGCATGTTCGCCGCCCAGGAAGACGTGAACAAGACGCTCTCTGATCTCACGACGGTTGGATTGCCGGGTTTAGATCTTCAATAAGAACTATTCTTTTAAGCCCTGCGGCGCTCGTTGCAGGGCTTTTTATTTGCGCTGTGTCCTGGGCTATTCTCATTGCATGTTGGTCCTGATGGCTGGACTTCCCGGCGCAGGTAAGAGCACGCTCAGCCGCGCGCTTGCTGAGGAGCTTGATGGCACAGTCGTTGACAAGGACATGGTCAGAGCGGCACTGTTCACACCGCCGGACATCGAGTATTCGACAGAGCAAGATGACTTCTGCATGGCAGTCATGCTCAAGGTCGCGGGATATCTATTCCGCAAAGATCCGGCACGGATTGTATTTCTGGATGGTCGAACGTTTTCTCGAAACTATCAACTAAAACGCGCCACCGGCTTTGCTGATGCCATCAGCCAGCCGTGGCGAATTCTGGAGTGTGTCTGCAGTGAATCTAGCGCGCGCAGGAGGTTGAGCAACGATTTCGGTCATCCTGCTGGGAACCGGAATTTTAATTTGTACCTGCAAGTAAAGTCGCGTTTCGAGGAGATCACCTTTCCGAAAACGGTCATCGACACCGACCAACCGATCGAAACCTGCATTCAGCTCGCGACCGCCGCTCTGGCTACCCCGTAGTCTTGAAATTGGGTCGGACGTCCTCTGTGGTTCACCCTTTCCCTGTCGTACAATGCTATTTCTGTCTCGACGGCAACCCATGCCAGGAGCAACCATGCGCAAACTTCTAATTCTTCTAACAGCTTTTTCTTCCCTGCAACTCGTATCGCAAACTGCAACGCCGGCGGCGAAAAAGCCTGCAGTCAAGAAGGCGTCACCGACGACCGCGCTGCCGCCTACGGCGGTCATTGATACGACCGCAGGCAAACTGACCTGCGTACTTTTTCCTGACAAGGCGCCGATCGGCGTTGCTAACTTCATTGGCCTGGCCCGCGGTACCAAAGACTGGACCAACCCCGCTACCGGCCGCAAAATGCATGGAGTCCCACTTTATAACGGGACCATTTTTCATCGCGTCATACCAAATTTTATGATTCAAGGCGGAGACCCGATGGGCACGGGTATGGGCGATCCCGGTTACAAATTTAAAAACGAAACCTCGCCTGATTTGCAGTTCGGCCGTCCCGGGCGGCTGGCTTACGCTAACGCCGGTCCGGACACCAACGGCTCGCAGTTTTTCATCACCGAAGTTCCGTACCCCAGCTTGAACGGCGGTTACACCATCTTTGGCCAGTGCGATGATCCCAGTGTGGAGTTGGTGAAAAAGATCGCACGCATGCCGCGCAATGGAAACGATCGGCCGAACGATCCGCCGAAGATCGTGAAAATTACCATCCTTCATGCGGGCGGAGTTGTACACAAGCCTGTTCATAAGCCGGTGCACAAGCCTGCCCCTAAACCGGCAGCGCCGAAAACCAGTACTCCACAGTGATGAAGAATTGAGTCATCGAACTTATTCGGGATTGGATCATTGACAGCGATCCGAGCCGTCAATTTTGTTTTTCTCGTAACTTCCTGGAAAGGATTCATACATGGCAAAACAGCCCGGCACTTATGCAACTCTCGATACCTCTGAAGGCACCATCGTTTGTCGCCTTTTCGACAAGGAAGCTCCTAAGACGGTGCAAAATTTCATTGACCTCGCCAAGGGCAAGCGCGAGTGGAAGCATCCGAGCACCGGTAAGAAAAGCTCAGACCGTCTATATGACGGAACGATTTTCCACCGCGTGATTCCTAATTTCATGGTGCAAGGCGGCGACCCGGCTGGCACCGGTTTCGGCGGACCCGGATATCAATTTGAAGATGAAACCAAGGGCTCTGCCCACAAGTTTGACATGCCCGGCAAGCTGGCCATGGCCAACTCTGGTCCTAATACCAACGGCTCGCAGTTCTTTATTACTGTCGCGCCGACCCCGTGGCTGACCGGCAAGCACACAATTTTTGGCGAAGTCGTTGAAGGCCAGGATGTTGTCGATAAGATCGTCAACGTTCCACGCGGACGCAACGACCATCCGAACAAAGATGTGGTGTTGAAGTCGGTCACGATCGAACGGGTGTGAAACGGGGCAAGGCTTTAGCCGTATGTTCATCTGTACAAGGCGCGAGGACACGTTATCGATATAAGCACGTTGACAGAGACGGGAGGGCACGGCTTTAGCCGTGCCGTTCAACCCACCAACAATGCACCGGGCTTCAGCCCCTGAGGGGCACGGATCCAATTCAAAACCGGGATGCGCCGAGGAATACGGATATTCCTCCGGTCGAAGTACAAATCCCGCTCTCACCGGATTCTTGTCGATATATTCAATGTGGCGATAATAATCATTTGCGTCCCGAATACGATGATCCACGTACCCGCGCTCCCAAATATCAAAACTCACACCCAGTTCTTTTTTCGCACGGTATGAGAATCCGCCCTTGATTAGCTGCGCTGCTCGCGGCAAATCTGCCTCTAACGGCGACAACAACAAATGACAATGATTCCCCATCACCGCGAAAGAATGAATCAGAAATTTGTGCTCTCGTCGATAGAGATACATAGCGTCTATTAAAAGACGAGCCATCCTCTCGGTTTGAAAGATAAATCGGCGACCAGCTGCGCTCGCGGTAATGAAATAGGTGTCGGACCCGAAGGATGTACGATCTGGTGGTGGCTTGGAAATCGCTTGCTCCCTCTATGCGAGGTATTTAAATACGAGCTGCCGGATGATGTCTGTGACGGGTGAACAAGACGGATCAGGCGCACTGTGCAAAATTTGGTTGAAAGTGCGTGTAGGGCTAAAGCCCTCTTTCTCAAAACACATTCAAGGCACGGCTGAAGCCGTGCCCTCCCGCATGGGTTCAATCAGGCAGGCCTTCCGACCCTTACGCCCCGGCGCCTTGTCGGCTCAAAGTGGCTTGGGTGTGCAGATCGCAGATGGCAATGGCCAACGCGTCGGCGGCATCGGCAGGTTCAGGAATTTCTTCGAGGCAAAGCAGCCTGGCGACCATCAACTGCACTTGTTGTTTTTCAGCGCGGCCGTAACCGACAACCGACGACTTGATGGTCAACGGGGCGTATTCCCCGATTTGAAGTTTCTGCGAAGAGGCAGCCAGCATGGCCACGCCTCGAACCTGGCCCAGTTTCAGCGCGGACTTCGCATTCACAGAATAAAAGACTTCTTCGATCGCAACCCGGTCAGGCTGGAATTCCCGGATCAATGAACTGAGCCGATCGAAAACCGTGGAAAGCCGCATTGGCAGCGGTTCCCGCGGTGAAAGCCGAATTCCGCCGAAGGCTACGCAGCCTAACTTGTCAACGCCGTCGAGGTCAACCACTCCGTAGCCGGTGCACTCGGTGCCGCAATCGATTCCGAGAACTCGCATGTTGCGACGAGTGTACTAGAAATTTTTGTCGATAAAGCGTCCTCAGGTTTACTCTCTTAACCCGCGACATCGATTATCCAGATTGGAAATTCCGATACCTCCGCGCCTTTCACCTCGGTCTGGCGGATGGTAATCTAATCTTTCCGCAACATGTTGAGCGTGCCGGAAGTGTCTTCCGGCATTTCGCGAATTTGTGGGAAATCCATATTGCAGGGATGGAGGAACAGGCGATGAAGGTCGGCATACTGACGGGTGGTGGCGATTGCCCCGGACTGAATGCGGTTATTCGTGCCGTCGTCCGCAAAGGCAGCTTTCATTACGAAGACCAATTCGTGGGCTTCCTCGAGGGCTGGCGCGGACTGATGGAAAATAAGACCATGCCGCTTGACCTGCAAAGCGTAGCCGGAATTCTGCCCCGTGGGGGAACGATTTTGCGGACCTCGCGCACCAATCCTGCGAAGAAGCCGGATGGCCTTGATACCTGCATCGCCACTTTGAAGAAGAACGGCGTGGATGCGCTGGTCGCGATCGGCGGCGATGATACCTTGTCAGTCGCAACCAAGCTGTTTGATAAAGGGGTGAAGGTTGTCGGTGTTCCCAAAACCATCGACAACGACCTGGCGGGAACCGATTTTACTTTTGGCTTTGATACCGCGGTAAATGTCGTCACTGAAGCTATTGATCGCGTTCACACCACGGCCGAAGCGCATAACCGTGTAATGGTGGTTGAGGTCATGGGGCGCGACGCAGGTTGGATCGCGATCTACAGCGGTATTGCGGGCGGTGCTGATGTGATTTTGATTCCGGAGCAGCCCTTCGACGTAGAGATGGTGGCAGCAAAAATTCGCCGCCGTCACGAGCGCGGACGCTACTTCAGCATTGTTGTGGTTGCCGAAGGCGCAAAGTTTGCCGAAGGCAAGAACGGCCCCGTCCTGCAGGGCGGCGAAAAAGACGAGTTCGGACACGCGCGACTGGGCGGGATCGCGAACACGCTTGCCCAGGAACTCGAACGGCGCACCGGATTTGAGACACGTACGGTTGTGCTTGGTCACATTCAACGCGGTGGAACACCTACCGCTTTTGACCGCGTTCTGGCTACGCGCTACGGATTGGGCGCAATCGACATGGTGCACCGTGGCGAGTTCGGCCGAATGGCTGCCCTGCGGGCCAATAAAATTATTTCTATTCCGCTGGCCGAAGCAACGGCTAAGAATCGCACCGTGGATCAGGAAATGATGAATGCGGCCTTCGGCATCCTCGAAGACGAAGAAAAGGAAGCAGTCGCGGGATAGCGCCAACTCAAAATCCAGCCCGGATTCGCTTTGCCGACTACTGTCCTAAAATCAGGGGCAGTCCATTTTTATTGTTGCCGATTACGACCACCTTTGAGTTCGAACTTTTGGCCAGTAACTCCGTCGCTTCAATTCCCTTCCACTCCAATAGTTGTGGGCTGATGCCCTGGGCCACAATCTGCTGAAAATCACGAATACCTTGCGCCTCAATTCTCTTGCGTTGTGCCTCCTGAGTTTCTTTCTGCAGGCGGAAGTTCATCGCCAGCGCTTCCTGCTCAGCTTGTTGCTTGGCTTCAATCGATGATTTCAACGTCGCGGGAAGCTGGATGTCGTGGAGAAGAACATTTTCAACCGTTATACCGCGCTGGTTGAGTTGGACGGTGAGTTGGTCAAAAATCTGTTTCGCCACCATCTCGCGTTCGCCTGTATAGAGAGCATTCGCAGTGTGCGACGCGGTCGCTTCACGGATGGCGGCCCGCAGCATGGGTTCGACGAGCTTATCTTCGTAGTCGGCGCCCGTCTTCTGAAAAACTTCAGCGGCGCGGTCAGGATTCAGGTGGTAGATAAGCGACGTATCCAGGCTCATCATCAAACCTTCGCTGGAGGGCACGTTGGCTGATTCTTTGACGGTTTGCGTTTGCACCGACATTTCGTTGTTGGTCTTCAACGGATTGATTACGTGCATACCCTCAGCAAGGGATTCGCCCGTAACCCTCCCGAATAGTGTGAGCACTCCCACGTGACCGGTACCGACCCGGGTTATCGAGTTAAAGAAAACAATAATCAGCACCAACGCAAGAATGCCCAGAGCGATCAGCCGGAACATGGTGCCGCCATTCACGTCGACCACCCGGCCTCGCTGACTGTCTAAAATCGTCATGTCAATTCCTCCCCGGATTATCTTAGGATTTGGAAACAGCCCAAGTAAGTAGCTTTTGTGGGCCGGAGAACCGGATTTCAAATCGGCGTGACAACTCATCAGCCCGAATGTCCTGATCACTCTCTTGATACCTCAAGAGTGAAATCTCAAATCGCGAGCAGATTCACGCTACGCTAAATCGAGACATGGGCCTGAACTCCATCGATTTCGCGATCATCGTCGTCTACCTGGTCGGAATCACGCTGTTCGGGATGCGCTTCCGCAAACGCCAGCGCACATTACGCGACTACTTTCTTGCCGGACGCGATATTCCCTGGTGGGCAATTGCTCTCTCGATCGTTGCCGCAGAAACCAGCACCCTGACCATCATCAGCATTCCGGGGATGGCCTACGACACCAACCTGACGTTTCTGCAAGTGGTCATGGGATACGTGGTGGGGCGCTTCATCATCAGCTTTGTACTGCTGCCACACTATTTTCGCGGAGAGTTGTTCACTGCGTATGAGCTGATTGAACGCCGATTCGGGCCTCATCTACGAACGGTAACGTCTGCACTATTTCTGTTGACCCGGGCCGCAGCCGAGGGTGTGCGGGTTTACGCAGTCTCAATCGTGGTCTCAATCGCACTCGGAACCCATGAAATAGCTTCAATCGCGATCATCACCGTCTTGACCCTGATCTACACCTTTGAAGGAGGCCTGGCAGCAGTGATATGGACCGACGTGGTCCAAACTGTTATCTACGTCGGCGGAACCCTCGTTGGGGTTGCGATGATTATTCACTACCTCCCCGGAGGATGGTCGCAGATTCATCAGATCGCCGAAGCAGGGGGGAAATTGCGCGTTTTCGATTTCACTCCGACTTTCTGGAAACCGTACACCTTTTGGGCGGGAGTAATCGGAGGCGCATTTTTGACCACCGCCAGCCACGGCACCGATCAGCTGATCGTACAGCGACTGCTGGCTGCGCGGAATCAAAAGCAATCGGTTGCGGCATTGCTTTCCAGCGGGGCGGCGATTTTATTTCAGTTCGCCCTGTTCCTGGTGCTCGGCGTAATGCTGTTTGCGTACTACGGGCTGCCTTCCGCGCACTTCGGCAAAGCAGACTGGATTTACCCCACCTTCATTGTGACTCGGATGCCGCACGGAATTTCCGGTTTGTTGATTGCCGCGATTCTGGCCGCGGCCATGTCGAACCTGAGTGCGGCCTTAAACTCGCTTTCATCGAGCACCATCTTGGATTTTTACGTACGCCTGCGGCCGCAGACTCCGGAAGAAAAAAAAATGCGGCTCTCCCGGCTGTCAACCTTCTTCTGGGCGACAATACTGTTCATCCTTGCCGTGCTGTCCCTGCAGCACGTCAGCCGCGTAATTGAAGTGGGACTGCAACTCGCATCGATTGCCTACGGTGCGATGCTGGGCGTTTTTCTGCTGGGCGTGCTCACCCGTCGCGCAACTCAGTACGGAGCCATGGCGGGCATGCTCTGCGGATTCGCAACTGAAATCTATTTGTGGCAATTTTCTGTCGTGCCATGGACGTGGTGGGTGGCGATTGGGACGGTGGTTACGTTCCTGGTTGGATACGCCGCAAGCAGCTTCTCCAGAGCGCAGAATTAAGTTACGACTTGCTCGGTCACGCCGCGCTGTTTGCGAAGTTCGGCGTGGAACTCATCCGGCGGCAGCTCACTGCCTGCGTGGAACAGTGAGAGTAACGGATCGATATCCCCATCGATATGCGCCGCAGAAAACGCGCCGGGGCTGTTATCGATAGCGTCCGGGCGAACTTCGATCTCCGGCACCGCGCCTTCACTATTCACCAGGGTGTGAATAAAGTCTTCAACTCTCTTTTTTTCTTGCGCATTCTGGCGCGTAAACTGCACTCCGATTCCCGCACCCGGATGCATTATCCGAACCATGCCTTCGACCGGCAATTCCATCTCCCGTACTTTCATCACGATCTGCAGGCGGGTACGGACGGGAAACGGAGACTCGGTCTCCAGATAGCAGGCGTTCAGGCTCAGATCCGTCAGCCGGCAATTGACCGGTGGATCGTCGGCGTCGCCGCCCTGCAACTGGCGGAATATCCAGGATTTTATTCGCGAGCTTTGGTCGTCAGAGAGCTCACAGAAACGGACTCCCTGCAAATCATTGCCTTGCCAAGCCACTTCGCCGCGGCACTCAATCTCGTTCGCGGCCCCAGGCAGCGCAAAACGCACCCGGAAAGTCGCTGGCAGTTTCGGTTTGGACTTTATGGCAATTCCGTTTTCGCTGAGGTCGGCGGTTACGACTTCGATGGTTCGGGAAGGATTCTCCCACTGCAATTTGACCGAGAGCTCGACCGGAATACGCGAGTGACGCCTGCGTTCCCGCTTCATTAACGCCCTGACTGAGCGGAAGCTGGCTTTGGTGCGCTCTAGAGAGATGGGTTTAAACAGAACGAAATGCGCGCCGAGTTCGAAGGCGCTTTTCAGGGCAGACTGGCCGTCAATGATGGCAACAGCGATGGCACGTTTATTGGCCGGTGCGGAATGAGCGCCCTTCAACATCTTGGCCGCTATTTCCTGGGTTGTGCAATCGACTATGACCGCTTCAAAACGCTGACGGGTAAGCTTTTGGATCGCGCTATCGATGTCGGTGCAGTGTTCTACCCCGATCTCCAAATCAGTCAGCACACGACGAAGTACGCGGACGACGGAGTCATCCGAGCACAGCAGCAGCGACTGTAATCCGGGTTGCGCGAAAGAAGACACAAGGTCCCTGAAACGAATGTAGCAGCAAGAGGATTGTTGCTGAAATACATAGGATTGCGAACCAGGTTACGACAGTAATTTTGATTGATTATCTTTTCCCGAAGCGGTAATCCACGAGCCGCTAAGTTCCACATTTTCATATGGTTATTACGCGGTAACGGCCTGACAATTGACTTCATATCTGGTTGACGTAAAATCGACTTTCCGACTGACTTTCTTTGGTGTGCTGTCTTGCAGTTTTCTTCTTTAATTTCTTTGCGCCAGTGAAGGATTTTGGAATCCTTCTGCAAGTCACGGGAATCTAAGCTATTTAACAGTAAAACTCATAATCAAGGAATATTCATGGCTAAGAGACGCGGAAATCCAAATTGGGGCAAGCCGGAACCGATCGGCCCGATTGTACCCACTGTCACTGAGTTTGAGCAGGTCGTAAAAGAATACAAGCTCACTCCTGACCAGTATTTGCGATCTACCCGGCTGCGTGAATGGGCACGCCGCAACAAGAATTCCAAGTACATCCCTGAACCTTTGTTGGAAGCCTGGGGTTTTGAAATCGAATCGACTTTATAAGCTCGTTGGGAAGTTGAGGCAGGGCCGCCGCTGGGCGGCCCTTATTTTGTGCATTGTGGGGACGGGCGTGATTGGTGGGGGACGGGCGACCTCGCCCGTCGAACTGCTCAGGTATTAATCCAGATCGAAATCTCGGATCGGTCTGCCCGTGTCGGGTGTTTCTTTGGCTTTTCTGAGAGCTTCCTGAAACTTCTTCTCCAGAATATCCGAGGCATTTTTCTGCGCTTCGACCGATTGCCGGAAGATAGAATCCCGCCGGGTGTCTTGCTCCTTCATAGCGCGCGCGGCCTCGTCAAGGTCGTTAAACATCTTCGGCTTGACAGGCGCGACATGCGAAATGACCGCTCCATTTTTGGCATCCACCTTCAGCGTCGCGCTGCAGCACGGACAAGCGACTTCGATGATGGAATTCTTTGCCATTGCAAGTTGAATCATACCGCAAACCTGTGGTCAGTGATCAGTGGCTTGGCTTACCACTGAACACTAGCCACTGCCTCTGCACTTATACTTTTAATCGATGCCCGCCAAAGCGCTTTTCTTCGATGTCGGAAATACCCTGCTCTTCCCCGATCGGAAGCGGATGCTGCATGCGCTGCATGAAAAACAAATCTTTCCTTCTGACGATCAGTGGAAAGAAGTCGAGCGGCGAACCAAGCGTGAATTCGATTCGCTGCTGGAAGGCCACTCCGCCATTGATCACGGATTCTGGCAGATTTTCTATTCGCATCTGTTAAAAGATCTTCAACTTTCAGATGATTCCCTGCACGCGGATATGGTTTCACGCACTCGCATTTCGGCAAATTGGTGCCAAAGTCGACCGGGCACGCGCGAAGCTTTGCAGCGGTTGTCCAAACGTTACCGGCTGGCGGTAATCTCCAACGCGGACGGAAAAATCGCGGATGTCCTTGGTCGCTGCGGCATTGCTGATTGCTTCGAAACCATTACCGATTCCGGCATCGTTGGAAAGGAGAAACCTCATCCCGCGATCTTCGACGCGGCAGTCCTCAGCCTGGGAGTGTCAGCCGCCGAGAGCATCTACATTGGCGATGTGTATTCAGTCGATTACTTGGGCGCCACCCGCTTCGGAATGCAGGCGATCTTGTTCGATGTTGCCGGCGCATATCGCGATCGCGACCTTCCCCGGGTTAAGTCCCTGGAAGAACTGGAATCGCGCTTGATTTAGGGCTCGTGGCGGCGATATAAACCCCGACAACATCTTTAGGAACTAACCTCACGAATGCCTCGTATACACGTCTATGACTTGGCACAAGTATGCCTAGCGTCTGGAGGAATTCCATGAAACAAATTCTGAATATCAGTATTGCGCTGTGCCTTTTAGCGATTGCCCTGCCCGCAAATGCGGAACAATGGTCAAAGACTTACAACATTTCCGGCAGACCCGACCTACGGGTGGAGACGTCAGACGCGAATATCCGGGTCGACACCTGGAACCAGAACACCATCGAGGCCACCGTGATCAGCACCCGGTACAAGATCGGCGAAGGCGGCCTTCAGATAGACCAACACCAGAACGGCGACACCGTTGAGATTACGGTGCGCTATCCCCACCACGGCATCACCTTCGATATTGGCAATCACCGGGTCGACATCAACATTCACATGCCTAAGGAAGGCAGGGTCGACCTGCACACCGGGGACGGCAAAATCGAGATCAGCAACTTCAAGGGCGAGATGAACATGCGCAGTGGCGATGGTTCGCAAAACATTGAGGGCGTAGATGGCAAGCTGCGCGCCAGCACTGGTGATGGGCATATTACCGCTGACGGCCGCTTCGATGAACTCGAACTGAAGACTGGGGACGGACGAGTTGACGCGCGCGCTGGCTCGGGCTCTTCTGTCGCTGGCGAGTGGAGGCTAGAAACCGGCGACGGCAGCGTGACCCTTGAAGTTCCCGGAAATCTGGCAGCCGATGTCGCTCTTCAAACCGGCGATGGACATATCGATCTCGACCTGCCGGTGATGACCGAAGGCAAGCTCAAGCAAAACGAAATCCACGGTAAGCTCAATGGCGGCGGAAAGCTGATGACAATTCACACCGGAGATGGATCAATCCATTTGCGCAAGAGCTGAGGGCGCGGCCATTCTCATACAATATTCTGCGTGCGAAACGGCCGAAGCCCTGAACACGATGAACTATGGATGCAGGAGGCCTTGCGCGCTGCCCAGCGAGCGCTCGACCTTGGCGAAGTTCCGATCGGCGCAGTCGTGGTGTTTGAAGGCAAGATCGTTGGCCGCGGATTCAATCGCAATCTGGCCGACTCAGATCCCACTGCGCATGCCGAAGTCATGGCTTTGCGTGAGGCCGGAGCCGCCCTCGGTAATCATCGTCTGGGAAACTGCGACCTCTTCGTGACCATAGAACCGTGCGCCATGTGCGCCGGGGCCATGGTCCATGCCCGGGTTCGTGGGCTGATCTATGGGGCCGACGATCCTAAGGCCGGAGCGGTTCATTCCGTCATGCATGTGCTGAACCATCCCGCGCTCAATCACAAGGTCGAAGTGCGCCGCGGCGTGCTGGCCCGACAATGCGCCGAACTGTTGCAGGAATTCTTCAGATCGCGAAGATAATTTCTATTCACTTGTCCAGCCTGCGGAACGGTACCGTTCACTTCCGAACAGCCAATATCAATTTTGGACAGGCGAAAGCGACCGTTAAAGCGCGTCGCGGTGACAACATAAGCACATAACTGACCGGAAGTTTGGAGTGACGAATGCACATGTGAACTGAAGGTTTCCGGGAAATTATCGCGTACGGCGCGGCGAAAAATAATTATCGCCCCAAGAATGGAGGCCAGATGTTCCTCGACAATATCGGCCGGGATATTCACTTCGGTTTTCGGATGCTGCGGCGCAGCCCTGGATTTTCTATTTTGGTGGTGTTGTGCCTCACTCTCGGAATCGGAGCCAACGCGGCGGTGTTCAGCTGGATTGAAGGAATTCTGTTGCGTCCATTTCCGAAAGTAGTGAACCAGGATCGCTTGCTTGTCCTGACTGGAGTCAAGCCCGGTGAGAGTCATCCAGATTCGATGTCATGGCCCGACTTCCTCGATCTGCAGAGAAATTCCACTTTGATCGATTCGTTTATTGCCGACAAGATCACGGGGACAACGCTAAACATTGGCGACCGCGCCGAGCGAGTCGCAGCCAGCATTGTTTCTTCAAATTATTTCAATGCTCTGGGAATCAAACCGCTGCTTGGGCGTGGATTCGAGCCTGCTGAAGAGCAAGGTCGGAATGCCCATCCAGTCACAGTAATCAGCTACTGGTTATGGATGCAACGGTTCAGTGGCGATCGAGACGTTATCGGCAAGACGCAGATGCTGAATGGAGTGCCACACACAATTATCGGAGTCGCGCCCGCGGGATTTTATGGAACATTTGTCGGCTACCCGATTGAGTTCTGGGTTCCGATCTCGATGCAGGAGCTGTTCGAGCCCGGCGGTTACAAGCTAGAAAATCGCGAAGAGCGCTGGATCGAAGGCTTTGTTTTGCGAAAGCCCGGAGTGACCGCTCGACAAGCCGAACAAGAACTTGCAAGCATCGCCAAAAGGCTCGAACTCGAATACCCGGCAACCAACCGGGGCAGAGGCATCAAGCTTTTCCCTTTATGGAAAGATCCATTCAATGGCGCTTCTGAGCAACTCCCCGTGATGAAACTGTCGAGTGCTGCCGTCCTGATCCTGCTGCTGATTGTTTGCGCAAACGTAAGCAATCTGCTGCTCGTCCGTTCTTTCGCACGCAGGCGGGAGATCGTTGTGCGCCTGGCGGTAGGAGCGGGGCGTAGCCGGCTGCTGAAACAGCTGTTCACTGAAGGGTTGACACTTTCAACCTGTGCTGCCGTTGGCGGAATCCTGGTCGCGTACTCTTGCCGGAATTTAGTTGCTCTTTTGCTTCCTCCCACCGGCGGCGTGACCGTGAATCTTCCTGGCGAAATCGATGCCCGAGTGCTGGCTTTGAGCATTGGCATCACGTTGCTCGCTACTCTGCTGTTTTCACTCATCCCCGCTATTCAAAACAGCACCATCGATCTGGCTTCAGCGCTGAAGTCTGAATCTGGAGCCGTGTTCGGATCCCGCGGCAAGTCGCGCCTGCGGTCTGGTTTGGTCTTGTTGCAGATGGCATTAAGCTTCGTTCTATTAGTAGGCTCGGTCCTGTTAATCGAGAGCGTCCATAAAATCCGCACCGCCGATCCAGGATTTTCCACGCAAAATGTTTTAACCAGTACTGTCAATCTCATAGCCGCCGGTTATGACGAGCAGCGTGCGAAAACATTTCGAGAAGCGCTGGTGGACCGTCTGCAGAATATCCCTGGAGTTGAATCTGCCGCCTATTCGCGCATTCGGCCCTTCACCTATTCTCCGTATCCTTCGGCACGGATTGCGGTTGATGGTTATCAGCCCCGAAATGACGAGGCGCCGAGCGTGGAATATAACCAGGTCGATCCGCGATATCTCGAGACGATGGGAATTGCTTTGTTGTCCGGCCGCGATTTCACTCGAGCTGACGACGAAAAGAGTCAGCCGGTGGTCATCGTAAATGAAAAGATGGTGGATCAGTATTGGCGTGGGCAGGATCCTGTGGGCAAGCGTCTTCAAGCTGATGGGCGCCCGCTGCGAGTAATTGGAGTGGCAAAGCTTTCGAAATATGGGGCGCTAGGCGAAGCACCAAGACCGTTTTTTTACATTCCTATGCGCCAAGGTCTGCCAATTCGAAGTGGAATCATCAATATTCGAACATCCCTCGATGCGGGCCTAATGGCAGCTGCATTGGCGCGCGTCGTCCACGAAATGGATGCGAATCTGGCGCCCACCGAGGTAATCACCATGCGCGAGCAGGTCAACCGCTATTCATTGCGCTCTCAACAGATCGCGGTGACTTTGCTGGGAATATTTGGAGGGCTTGCGGTACTGCTGGCGGCTATCGGACTTTACGGCGTCATGTCCCACACAGTCAATCAGAGTACACGGGAACTGGGCCTGCGCATTGCCCTGGGCGCCGGCGCAAGAGATTTGTTGCAGCTGGTCTTTACCCAGGGATTTTTCCTAACGGCAACCGGCGTAGTTGTTGGTTCGGTCACCGCTCTGTTGTTGACGCGATTGATTGGCGCGCTGCTCTATCAGGTAAATCCGCGTGACCCGATTGCATTTGCGTCCGCCTTCGCCGTGCTAGCGATTACCTCGATAGCGGCGGTTTTGCTGCCGGCACGCCGAGCCACTAAAACCGATCCTGCCAGTGTGCTGCGCGAATGATTGGGCGCCATCCTGACGGATTTTCACGGTTTGCCCCCGAAAACGAGGCGCTTCGCCCAAATCTTTTTCCGCGGGGATTCCGGACCAATCCAACGAATTATTCCACCTGATAAAATGCGTTGTCAGGTAGTTGGCGAGCGCTGAAACCTGCAGCGAAATCTAGCGCAGTTGAGACCTCGCTCTACATTCTGACTTTTGTCCGACGCGGAGAGGTGCGTGAGTGGTTGAAACGATCCGCCTCGAAAGCGGACATACCTTAACGGGTATCGTGGGTTCAAATCCCACCCTCTCCGCCAGTTTAAAACTGGATCTCTCGCGAGTCCGATCCGTCGCTTGGGCATCGCGTCACGTTCACCTTAACCAGAGGAGTTGTAATGGATTCTTCGCAAACCCTAATGCTCGTCGTCTACGGAATCGCCGGCATATTTCTGTTGGGGACAATCCTAAGCGGCTTTTTTCAAGTTAAGACAGCCGAAGCGGTCATTATTCAGCGCATGGGCAAGTTCCTTCGCGTCGCCACCGCGGGAATGAATTTTAAATTGCCGTGGCTTGACCAGATTGCTGCCCGAGTTGATTTACGCGTGCAGCAACTCGCGCTGGATGTGGAGACCAAAACGAAGGACAACGTCTTCGTCAAGATTCCGGTTTCGGTGCAGTATCACGTGATTCCGACAAAGGTTTACGAAGCGTTTTACAAATTAGCTAATCCGAGGCAGCAAATTTCCTCATATGTTTTCAATGTGATTCTTGGGCACGTCCCGAAGATGAATTTGGATGACGCTTTCCTGCAGGAAGCTGATATTGCGGTCGCCATCAAGCAAGGACTCGATGACGTGATGCAGACCTATGGCTACGCGATTGATCAGGCGCTGGTCACGGATATTCAACCGGATGAAAAAGTCAAAGTTGCGATGAATGAAATCAACGCCGCCCAGCGTGAACAGGTGGCAGCCAGCGCGCGCGGTGAAACCGAAAAAATCCTGAAGGTGAAGCAAGCTGAGGCTGAGGCAGAGAGCAAGGCGCTGCAGGGCCAGGGAATTGCAAACCAACGGAAAGCGATCATAGAAGGGCTGCGAGCGTCAGTGGAGGCGTTTTCGTCTGCGATCGAAGGCACCAGCGCAAAGGATGTGATGATGCTGGTTTTAGTCACGCAATATCTCGATACCATCAAAGAGATAGGAACTCAGGACAAGAGCAATACGATCTTCATGTCGCACTCACCGGCTGCCATGGGCGATTTGTTCCAGCAACTCCAGGACGCGGTCATGGTCGGGCACAAGGCTGCGGCTGCCGGTCAAGGGTAACCGACCAAGCTTTACCCCGGTGCCGTCGCAAACCTCTACAACCGGGTTTCTGAAACCTCTTCGGCAGTTTGCTGCATGAAGCTCGCCTACCGTGTTACAATGGCGAATAAAAGGCGAATACGTCATGGCTTCCCTTCCACTGCTTCCACAATCAGGCCCCCGGCTTGTTGGAATTGCTCGCCTCGCCTCTCATGGTGAGAGTGTTCGGCAGGGGCATGAAGTTGAATACTTTACGCTGCCGGTGCGCTCGCTGCTGAACCGCTGCGTAAGCCGGAGACAGATGCCATTTACCTGGACGATCAATCCTTACCGGGGATGCGAGTTCGCCTGCAAATACTGTTACGCGCGCTACACGCATGAGTTCATGGAGATGCGTAACGGCATCGAATTTGAGCAGAAAATCTATGCCAAGCAGCACGCGGCTGATCTTCTGCGGCAGGAAATTCGCAAAGTTAAACCGGGTGAGCAGATTGCTATCGGCACGGCCACTGATCCTTATCAACCGATCGAGCGCAAGCTTGAGATCACGCGGGCGATTCTTGAGGAATTCGCGCGGCATTCCGGACTCGAACTTGGCATCGTCACCAAGTCGGCGTTGGTCGCGCGAGACATAGACCTGCTCACAGAAATAGCGCAGCGCAACGAGATCTTCGTTAATTTCACAATCACGACAACTGATACGGAGCTGGCTAGGATTCTGGAGCCGCGGGCGCCCAGACCTGACTTGCGGTTAGAAGCCCTGCGAAAGCTCAGGGAAGCTGGAATCGGAGCCTGAGTAATTTGCGCCCCAGTGCTGCCCGGCATCACCGATTCTCCTAACCAACTGGAGTCCGTAGTTCGTGGCGCGGCGGAGGCCAAGGCAAATTACGTTTATGCCAATCCCTTGTTCTTGAAGCCCTGCTCGGCAGCTGTGTTTATGCCGTTCTTGCGGGAGAATTTCCCTCACCTCGTAGCTGGTTACGAGCAACGATTTAAAGACCGGTCTTTTTTGGCGCCTGCTTATGGCAAAAGAATTTCAGAGTTATTTGCACGGCTGCGGGAGAAATACGGCATCAGGAAAGACTCAGGCTGGAGTAAGACGTTGCGAATTCAACCCAAGCAGCTGCAGCTGAGTTTATTTGGTTGAAGGTCGCAGAATCAAAGGTGGATCTTTTCTCCGCGTTCGAGCATAGCGATAAATTTTTGAATGTTACGTGTGCGGGTCTCCGGTTTCTTGCCGGTTTGAATTCGAAAAAGGATGGCGTAACGATTAGCGCGGTCCAATGTTTCGAAAAAACTTTTGGCTTTCGGGCTGGCTTTCAACGCGGCCTGAAAGTCACCGGGTACCGTCGCCCCCCGCGGCGAATCGTAGGCCGACTCCCATTAGCCATTGCTCTTGGCTTGTTCAATCGCTTGATGACCTGCCGGTCTCATGCGGCCGCTTTTGATAAGCGAAAGCGCCCTCTCGCGATTGATCTTTGACCAGATGCTCTTCGCGGAGCGCGGGCAAAACCGCTGCGACCATGTTAGGTCATTTTCCGGCCTTTTCTGGCCGTCAATCCATCCGTAGCAGAGTGCGGTTTCGAGCGCCTCAGCATAGCTCACGGACTTCAAATCAGAATTTTTCTTCGCCAGCCCCAGCCAAATACCGGTCGAACGCGAGTGATTTGTCTCCAACCACGCCAGCCAGGCAGCCTGGTCTTTAAACACCCGAGCTGCACCTTCATTGTTGTTCGCACTCGCTCTGCTCGGAGCTGGTTTGTTCGCGCTGGTTTTCTTCGGTGCCTTGTCGCTGGAGATTTTAGATTTCGAGCTCATCAGACCGAGTTATTGCTCTTTCAACTTCAGCCTGGACTTATTGTCTTCCATGAATTCGCGAAGCTTGTCAGATGCATCGAGCAACCGGTTCCACTGCTCGTAGTACAAGGTGACAGGAAATCGGCCTAAGCCGTAGACACTCACGCCGCCTTTTTCGCCCACGCGAAACTCCAGACTTCCGGTGCGCTTGGGTCCCTGCTTTTCCAATTCTGCAAGTTTCGCTTTCAATTCTTCGTAGGTTGGTTCAGCCATGTTGCTCCTTGAAATTTTAGCTTGCGATCATCTTATTACAGGAAGTGGAATGAAGCTGGTTTGTAGACGCAGCGCGCTAATATCCAGTGCAGAATTGGAAATGCATCGGGTCGCGTGTCTGACCCTGCCAGTCACCTCCCCATTTAAATCCCGCTTCGCGGAAGATTGCGATCAACGCGGGATCCATGTCGCCTGCAGTTCCCTGCTGGTTCGTCTCCGGGTTCAGATCAATGGCAATGCCCCAGGCATGGGTAGAGAGCTTCGTTCCAGTGCGCTGCGGCCGGAACGAAAAGCAGCCGCCGAAGCTAGTAATTTTGTTCTGCAATCCGGAAGATTGAATGCGATCGAATACGCTGACGAAAGCCGTGGTCAGCAACTTATGGCAGGTGATCGCAGTAACTCTTTGTGAACGGTCCCAGGAAATGATCAGCGGAAACGGCAACGTTACGCGAGCAAGAAACTCGGATTGCCATGCTGCCTCAAGCGTGTGATCTTTCGCGATGTATCCGAAGATATCGCCAAAGGTGGCGCAAATTTCGTCGAGTCCTTGTGGTGGGACGAGCGCGAGAGTCGAGGCTTCTCCCGACAAGTGAGACATGAGATTCTCCCTTTTGTGGTTTGAAAAAGCAATCGTCAGTGGTGATTAGAAGGAACGAGGAGTTGTGTTCGGAATCGACTGCCTATGCTGAATGCTGAGTGCTGATTGGTCTCACTCAGCGTGCCGTCCAGCCGCCGTCGATCAGCATGGTGTGTCCGGTGATCAGCGATGCCGCATCAGAAGCCAGGAACACGACCGCGCCGGCTACTTCCATTGGCTCGCCAATACGGTGCAGAGCGGCGATGCGTTCGATCGTATCGGCCCGATTTTCGGGCGTGGCGAGATACTCCTCAGTTCCGGGCGTGTGAATGAACGTCGGCGCTACCGCGTTGACCGTGATGTTGTACTTGCCCCACTCGACTGCAAGGCACTTGGTCAGGTGCGCGATGCCGGCTTTGGTCATGCAATAAATACTTTCAGTCGGAAGCGCCGCAAATCCCGCCTGAGAACTCATATTGATGATGCGGCCATATTTCTGCCGGATCATGATGCGCCCTGCAGCCTGGCTAACAAAAAATGTGCCTTTCAAATTGATCGCCAATGTGGCATCGAAATCTTTTTCAGTGACGTTCTCTGCGAGATTATCGGGTGCGATTCCCGCATTGTTGATCAGGATGTCGAGCTTGGCGAAATGTGCGGCCGCCTTCTCGATGGCAGATGAAATCTGATCGAGCTTCGATATGTCCATTTGCAGCGGCAAGGCTTTTCGCCCGAGTTCCTGAATGTCCCGCACCACATCGCCACCGGTTTTTACGTCACGAAGGCCAAGCGCAACATCCGCTCCAGCGTTTGCCAAAGCCAGCGAAATCGCGCGTCCCAGGCCACGGGCGGCGCCGGTGACCAGCGCCGTTTTTCCGTTCAAATCGAATCGAGGGAAGTTTTCCATCCTGAAAAGCTCCGTATGCGAATACCGCGGCAAGCTAAGGACTCGGGATTATATATAATCGCGCTTCTGATCGCTGAACCTCAGGAGCCCTTTGGCATATAACGATTTGCGTGAATGGATCGCTGCGCTCGAACGCGCCGGCGAACTGAAACGAATCAAAACCGAAGTTGATCCGGTGCTCGAAATCGCCGAGATCACCGATCGCGTTTCCAAGGGGAGCGTCGCGGGCGAAGGCGCCCGCGCCACATCGAATCCCGCCACATTCACATCCGGCGGCCCGGCGTTGCTTTTCGAAAATCCCAAGGGCAGCGACATTCCGGTGCTGATCAACCAATTTGGCTCCGAGAAGCGGATGCGCATGGCGCTCGGAGTCGATTCGCTGGGTGAGGTTGCCGACCGCATTCGCCTGTTCATGGACGTGAAGTCTCCACAAGGCTTCCTCGACAAAATCAAAATGCTCCCCATGCTGGCGGAGATGGGGAAGTTCTTCCCCAAAACGGTAGCCACTGGCCCGTGCAAAGAAGTCATTCGCAAAGATAACTTTGATCTTAAGCACCTGCCGATTTTGCAATGCTGGCCGCAGGACGCAGGGCGTTTCATCACCTTGCCCTGCGTGGTCACGCGCGATCCTAAAACCGGCAAGCGCAATGTCGGTATGTATCGCATGCAGGTGTATGACGGCCAAAGCACTGGGATGCACTGGCAGCGGCAGAAAATTGGGGCAGAGCACTATCGCGAGATGCTGCGACGAGAAGCTGCGAGCAAAAGTCAAAATCCCCACCCTGTCGCAAACAGCGCGACAAGGATGGGGCACCCGTCGGCCGTCGATATCATGGCGCGAACTTCCGGCGGCTCAGTTCTCCCCGAAGAAAAGCTGCCAGCGGGCAAAATGGACGTTGCAGTTGCTATCGGCACCGATCCCGCACTCACATTCGCTGCCATTGTTCCCGCGCCTCCGGATGTCGAAGAATATTTGATCGCTGGATTTCTGCGGCAAAGTCCGGTTGAGCTGGTTAAATGCGAAACGGTGGACCTCGAAGTTCCCGCTGCTTCAGAAATTGTTCTTGAAGGTTACGTGAATCTCGACGAACTCCGCATGGAAGGCCCGTTCGGCGACCATACTGGTTTCTATTCCCTACCTGATCTTTACCCGGTTTTTCATTTGACTTGCGTAACTCACCGCAACAATCCCATTTACGCGACTACCATCGTCGGCAAGCCGCCGCAGGAAGATGCTTACATGGGCAAGGCGGTCGAACGTATTTTCCTGCCGCTGATGAAGTTGACCATTCCAGAACTCGTCGATATCAATCTTCCGATTGAGGGCGTGTTTCACAATTTAATGATCGTGTCGATCCGCAAATCGTATCCGGGCCAGGCGCGCAAGGTGATGAATGCCATCTGGTCACTGGGGCAGGCCATGTTCACCAAGTGCGTGATCGTGGTCGACGAAGACGTGAACGTTCACGACATTGGAGAAGTCACCTTAAAAGTGCTGAACCACATTGATCCCGAGCGTGACATCCAGTTCACCCTTGGGCCGATAGATTCACTCGACCATGCATCCCGGTTGCCGAATTTCGGATCGAAGATGGGCATCGACGCGACACGTAAATGGGAAAGCGAAGGCTTTGCCCGCCCCTGGCCGGATGAGATTCTGATGGATGAAAAAACTAAATCTCTGGTAAACAGTAAATGGAAAACACTGGCGAAGGAGTTGGGAATTGGCTGAGGGCCGCAGGTTTTCTTTCTCTATTTTCAGAATAGCAAATTGACCATACCATTTGTGCCACGATTCTGAAGTTTATTTCTCTTGCGAAATCACGAGCTTAGCCGGAATTGCACCATTTCCGGGCCTTGACAAGATTTTGACCGGGTTATGAAACGGTGGAACCGAACTGCTGATAACTTGGTCTGAAGGACCTTGCTTGAAAATGGGCGTCAGTAGTGCGATCTCTGGAAACCAGGAGCTGCCGTTGAAAAGACGTTGCGTGATCACCGGAATGGGAGTCGTCAGTCCGAACG
>JBOGLH010000144.1:0-27566 GCA_050746025.1 Terriglobales bacterium
CAGGGCATCAGCACCATCGATGTCCACCTGAAGCTCAATTACGATACGAACGCGGCACTCACCCAGATACAGGCCAAAGTCGCCCAGGTTCGCAATGACCTGCCGCCGGAGGCCGAGGCTCCAGTCATCGACCTTCAGCTGTCGGACAATCAGTTTGCGGCGATGTATATCGGCTTTTCCTCAAAGGACCTCTATCAAAACCAGATTACCGACTACCTGACCCGCGTAGTGCAGCCGAAGCTCACCGCCATTAATGGCGTGCAGCGGGCGGATATTCTCGGCGGACGCACCTTCGCCATGCGAATCTGGCTCAAGTCCAATGAGATGGCAGCGCGTGGGGTTTCACCTTCTGACGTACACGACGCGCTCTCTAAGAATAATTATCTTTCAGCGCTGGGTAGCACCAAGGGCGACGCGGTTTCTGTGAACCTGGTAGCCAACACCGATATGCGGACGGCGGAAGACTTCCGCCAAATGGTGATCAAGCAACAAAACGGCGTCGTGGTAAGGCTCGGCGAGATCGCCGATGTCGTTCTTGGCGCCGAAAACTACAACTCCGATGTTCGATTTAATGGCGAGAGCGCCACTTTCATGGGAATCTGGGTGCTCCCTACATCCAACTCCCTCGACGTAATTAAGCAGGTGCGCGCAGCTATCCCGGGAATCAAGGCGGAGTTGCCGCAGGGGATGAATCTCGGTATTCCTTACGACTCGACCGAGTACATCCAGGACGCAATCAATGAAGTGCTGCACACGTTGACCGAGACTCTGTTGATTGTTGTGGTCGTCATATTTTTATTTCTCGGCTCGTTCCGGTCGGTACTCATTCCCATTATCGCCATTCCAATCTCGCTGATTGGCGCCGTATTCATCATGCTGGTGGCGGGATTCACCATCAACCTGCTGACCTTGCTCGCCATCGTGCTCTCGGTCGGACTGGTTGTGGATGACGCAATCGTTATGGTGGAGAACGTGGAACGGCATCTCCACATGGGCAAAGAGCCGTTCCATGCTGCCATAGATGCCGCGCGCGAACTGGTGGGGCCGATCATTGCCATGACGATTACGCTGGCGGCCGTTTATACCCCGGTTGCAATTCAGGGCGGATTGACGGGCGCTCTCTTCCGCGAATTTGCATTAACTTTGGCCGGTGCAGTGATCGTTTCCGGCTTCGTGGCGTTGACGCTTTCGCCGATGATGGGTTCGAAATTGCTGCGCCAGGGTGACACTGAAAAAGGTTTTGCCGGTATCGTCAATCGCCAATTCGAACACGTACGCAACCTGTATACCCGCTTGCTCGGTGGCACCTTGCGCTTCCGGCCGGTGGTGCTCACGCTGTGGGTGATCGTGGCGCTGTTGATGGTTCCCTTTTATATGTTTTCGCAGCGGGAATTAGCTCCTGCGGAAGATCAGGGAATCGTTTTCTCGATCATTCAGTCATCGGCGAATTCGACTCTCGATCAGACGAACCTATTTACCAAAGAGGTTTACGACGTCTTCCATTCCATCCCCGAAAGCGAAAGCATTTTTCAAATTACTCAGCCGACCGGCGGATTTGGTGGAATGGTCACGAAGCCGTGGAGCGAACGCAAGAAAACCGCCCAGCAACTGCTGGTAGAGGCTAGCGGCCGGCTATCGAAGATTCCTGGCATTCGAGTCATTCCGTTGACTCCCCCGGCATTACCCGGCGGCGGTTCGTTCCCGGTTGACTTCGTAATCCAGTCCTCGGCTGAGCCGCAGCAGATGAGCGAACTGGCTGGACAAATTGTGCAAAAGGCGATGGCCAGCGGCATGTTTATTTTCGCTGATACCGACGTGAAATTTGACCAGCCGCAAACCGAAGTGGTTTTCGATCGCGACAAGCTTCGCTCACAGGGGGTGAATATGAGCGAAGTTGGCGCCGATCTCTCCACCATGCTGGGTGGAAACTACGTGAACCGCTTCAGCATTCAGGGCCAGAGCTATAAGGTCATTCCACAGGTCAAGCGTTCCGAGCGCCTTAGCCCTGAGCAGCTCGAACATGTTTACGTAAAAGGATCGAACAACCAACTGGTTCCGCTTTCAACGTTCGCGACTTTGAAGACTACGACTCAGCCACGTTCACTCAGTAAATTCCAGCAGCTGAACGCGGTGCGCATTCAGGGTGTGATACCGCCTCCGGTGCCGCTCGATAAGGCACTCACATTCCTCGAAGATCAGGCGAAGCAGACGTTGCCACAGGGCTACACCTTCGACTACGCCGGTGAGTCGCGCCAGCTGCGTGTCGAGGGCAGCAAATTTCTCGGCACGTTCCTGCTGTCGGGAATTTTGATTTACCTCGTTTTGGCCGCGCAATTCGAAAGCTTCCGCGATCCATTCATCATTCTTGCGGGGTCAGTACCGCTGGCTATTTCAGGCGCGTTGATGTTCTCGTTCCTGGGCTTCACGACTCTTAATATTTACAGCCAGGTGGGACTGATCACACTGGTGGGATTGGTATCAAAAAACGGAATTCTGATCGTTGAATTCGCCAATCATCTGCAGGAAAGAGGACACGACAAGGTGGAAGCGGTGATTGAGGCCGCTGCCACGCGCTTGCGCCCAATTCTGATGACCACTGCGGCCACGGTATTCGGCCACTTGCCGCTGGTCTTCGCCAGCGGACCAGGAGCCGGAGCGCGTAATAGCATCGGCATCATGCTGGTCAGCGGCATGATAATCGGAACGGCGTTCACGCTCTTTGTTGTTCCGTCTATCTATATGCTGGTCGCCAAGCGGCACGTAGCTCTTGAAGAGCTGCGAGAGCCTGAGGCGCTGCCTGAACCTGCAGGAATGGCTATCTAAGAAAACTGGCATGGCGGTCGCCGCGAAATGCTACTTCACGCGCGCGACCGCTGCACCCAGGACTTTGCCTTCATCCGCCTGCTGCATAAAGGCGATCACCCGATAATCCTTTTCGGGGTGGTCCATCTTGATTGCTACGTCTTTCGAAAACGGCTCGCCTTTCTTCACCTTACCGACGCTGATGAGCCGCTCCACTACTGCGACATGTTCCAATTGTTTGCCGCCATTCTCTCCTCTTAATACTTGCGACTGCGCGTGATCCAGGGCGACTGCGAGGAAAGCGTCGGCTTTGGAGGGAACAGCGCCAGTTTCGAGGTGCGCGAGAATTTTCCCTCCCTCGATATGCAACCCCGAGATATGCACGCTGATTTTCGGGACTGCAAGCTCCTTGGCAAAAGCACGTCCAGCGTGTGGGCGATCGCTTCCCACAAAAGCGTCACTGCCGTCCACCACCATCTGCGGCGTATAAGGGCCTTTCTCGACATGCAAGCGATCCACGTAGTCAGTTTGCCGCTGGGTCAGCGCGTGAGACGAGAATGGATCTCGCCATCCCTGGTCGTCCCAGTAATCTACATGCTCCTCGAGCACGATCAACTGTGCTCCGGGGATGGGCTGTGCTTCGTCAAGCGCTTTCAGGAATGTATCCGCGGGCGGGCAGTCCGAACAACCTTCCGAAGTAAAAAGTTCCACCAGGATCGGTTTCGGAGGAGCGGCCAGGGCAGGCACCGAAAGTGAAACCCACATCACCGCCAGCGCCAGCACGGATGAAACTCGGAAACCGCATCTATCCAGATTGGACATGGTTCAGGAGATTCTTGGAGAATAATAAAGTTACGTGATTGATCATTTTAGTTTCGATCAGTCTCTGGAGAGAACATGTATCGACGCGGGTTATCTTCCTTTGCGCTTTTTGCCTTGGTTGCTCTGCCACTTTATGGGGCAGATTCTTCGCAGACATGGTATTTTGCGACGTCCGGCGATTCGCGAAATTGTGGCGACGTTGTGATGCCGGCAATTGCCGCCGACGCGTTAAAACACAATGCCGCCTTCTACTGGCATCTCGGGGACTTGCGCGCCATCTACGGGCCGGACCAGGACTTTGTGCAGGAACGAAGCCGCGAAGGAAAACCAACCGACCTCGCCGAGTATGAAAAAGACGCATGGGACGACTTCATCGCTAATCAGATCAAGCCCTGGGGAGAGACGCCGGTTTTTCTCGGCATTGGAAACCACGAGACCACGCCGCCAAAAAGCCGCGCTGCTTTCATAGAATACTTTCACCTGTATCTCGACCGGCCGGAGATTCGAGAGCAGCGGCTGAAAGATGATTCCACGGCCACTCAACCTAAGACCTACTTTCACTGGATGCGCGATGGCGTCGACTTTATTTATCTCGATAACGCTACTGGCAGTGACTTCGGACCCGCGCAGATGCAATGGATCAAAGGTGTGCTTGATCGCGATCGCCGGGACGATGCCACCCACACTATTGTCGTCGGCATGCACGAGGCGCTTCCCCAGAGCATTTCGGCGAATCACAGCATGAACGAGTCGCCCAAAGGGGTCGAGACCGGCACTCGCGTTTACCACATGCTGCTCAGCATGCAGAATGACGCGCACAAGATGGTTTACGTTTTGGCCAGTCACTCGCATTACTTTATGGATGGGATCTTCAACACTGAATATTGGAAATCGAATGGCGGCGTGCTGCCGGGCTGGATCGTAGGCACCGCTGGAGCGGAGCGCTATCCCCTGCCGCCGAATGCGCACGACGCCAAGGCCGCGAAGACGAACGTCTACGGATATCTGCTGGCAACGGTAAACCCGCAGGGCAAACCGTTGGGAACCATGGAATTCAAGTTCGAAGACCTGAAGGAAGACAGCATTCCGAAGGACGTGGTAGAAAAATTCACCAAGCCATTCATCCACGAATGCTTCGCGGGAAATCGTAGGAACATTCCTATTCAGTAATTGATTGATTTAAGGATTCGAGAGATGACAGTGGCCGATCAACAAATTAAAATGGGCTCCGCAAAAAGGGGTGGTCCGATGAAGACATTATGGGTTCCTATGGTTTTCTTGCTGACGGCAATTCTGCTCGCTCCAGCATTGGCGGAGAAGAAGCCGCCGGCTCCGCTCGCCACGGTCAATTTTGTTGTGGTCCGGGATGAAAACGGCAAGCCGGTGCGCAATGCAGCCGTAGTGCTGCATCCGGTGGAAGACAATGGAAAACAATCACGCGGTGGAATCGAGCTAAAAACCGACCCTGATGGCAAAGCCAACTATGACGGCGTGCCTTACGGCAAGATGCGCATCCAAGTGCTCGCGCCCGGCTTTCAGACTGCCGGCAATGATTACGATATCGCCCAGCCCACCATGGAAATCACCATCAAATTGAAGCGCCCGGACAAGCAATATTCTATTTACGAAGATCACCCCAACGACAAACAACAGAAAGGCCAGAACCCGCAGTAAACCGATCACGAATCACAATGCCGTATCTCCTCAAAACCGAACCGTCTGAATATTCCTTTGCTGATCTGCAGCGCGAGGGCACCACCATTTGGGATGGGGTCTCGAATCCGGTGGCGCTGAAAAATATGCGGGCAATGAAAAGGGGCGATCAGTTGGTGATTTATGAGACTGCGGACACCAAAAGCGCGGTGGGCACGGCAACTGTGGTCTCCGTCGATGCCTCCGATCCCAAAAATCCACGCGTCAAGATCAAGTCCGGCAAGCCGCTGCCGAAACCAATTACCTTAGCGGAAATCAAATCCAATAAGCTGTTCTCGGATTCTCCACTGGTACGGCAAGGGAGGTTGAGCGTCGTGCCGCTGAGTGAGGCCCAATACAAGGACCTAATGGTGACCTAGTGAAGAAGTAGGCGAAGCGTGCTGAGGGCTACGTAATCGGTAGTTCGACTATCTTTCAAAAAAGGGCGGCGAGTTTCTAGGACTGTGTGCCGCAGTGTTGCGGAGGGCGTAGCGATGAGTGCCAGCGTCATCGAATGCGCGCAGTATTTGATCAGTGCAACCTCACCGGCCAGCGCGGACCTGCGCGATCCGCTACGCAAAACGAAGAACCCTAAACTCACCGAGACCGAACTTATCCCGTTTCTTCACGGAGAGCATTCGCTGCAGGCACTATGATCGCCAACTGATGTAGTATTTTCAATAACTTCATGCCCGGGTGGCGAAACTGGCAGACGCACGGGACTTAAAAGACCATCCAGCCGCTCTGTCAGGGCTTGCAGTGGAATGTAAGTCCTTGCAAAAGTTGGGTTTGTTATTACTGGACGACTGAGGGATACAAGCTGTTCTAGTCCCTTACTCACTACAGTTTTCACTACAGTTGGACTCTGCGCGGATGACCTCACGCATCGGCTGCGAACGCCATTAACCAAGCGGAAAATGCTTTCGCATCGCCTGATTCGAAGGTCAGTGGAATGCGATCTGATGAGCCGTTAAGGGCGATGTCGCCACCGGCTTTAATAGCTTCGGCGCGACTTAACTTGATTGGAGCGATGTTCGGCTGCCCAGAAATGCGCAACGTGAGATCGACTACCAATCCTTCTGCTGTGGCCTCGACCGTAATATCCTGGTTAATTCGCAGCTCTGTTTTCCGTGCCATCGCAAATTTGCTCCATTCCAATTTGACCAACCTGTTCGCATGCTTCTGCGCAACTATTCCAGTTGCCCCATACTGGATCGCCGCTCCGCTCGCGCTCGAATAATTCTTCGCGGCCGGCCCACTGAGAATAGGCCTTATTCCTGATCTTCAACCAAACCGCATTTCCATCGAGCAGGTACGGGTCAAACTTTCGCTTCGCAACAATGCCTTCGAGATCTCGCCTGCATACGAAATCGAAAAGCGTCTGGCCTTCGCGTTCTACGTGATCGCAGTAAAGCAGCCGTTCGCCAATTGGCGGAATCAATCCACGTAGCCTGTGCTTGCGATCTGTGAGAGGGAGATAGTGAAGGTTTTCGCCATTGACCGAGAGCAAGGTCGAATGCGTAGAAACGTGGCTCACCTCGATGAAATAGCAGATCGGTGAATTGCGAAATGCCGACATCGTCCAAGCACACGATTTCGCCGTCGAGCACAGCGCTGCCCGTTCTACATTCCCTTGGCAGAGCGACGTTTAGAGCATGGAATGACTTAAATTCATTTCCCTTGCGCGAGACCAACCGACAGCGGCCATTTTCAATAAAAGCCAAACTGCGGAATCCGTTCCCATTTGATTTCGAAAAGCCAATCGGGATTGGTTGAACGGCTCAGCCATACGGCTGAGGGGCATGGGCGAGAACAGCATCACTGGAAATATGATAATCGATTCATATGCCCCGCCGCAGCAAGCTCGACCTTGAAGCAATGCGAGCGTCGATGAATGTCGATTGCCTATACTGTGCCATTCTGTTCTAAGCCCCGCTGAGTACATCCGCGTGGATTGGGACCGGTTACGCTGTACGAAATGCGGCAAGGATTTTGAGGCGCCGCAGCGATCTGGTACACCGATGCGGACGAGCTGATGGAGGTGTGATAACTGTGGTTCTAAAACTGCCTGCAAATAGTTTCTACAGCATTCGAGACCCGAAGAATTTCAAAGCGGCAATTCGTTCGGATGTCACGCTTCTTCGTTCACATCGTGCCTATGTTTCTCTCACGACAATAATCATGTGTTGCATTGACGCGCTGGCTGCAGGAGCCCCGGTTACGCGAGTCGTGGAAAGTTCGAGGCCTATGTTCGCCGACATTTTCCTGACCTGTGTGGCGGGCTAGAAAAGGCTTCTGGCCGAAGGAATGGTGCTGGACTTCTTTACGACAACTTTAGGAAACGGTTTCGCGCATTTGCGAGGCCCGAAAGCCAAGTTTGCCATTGCGGAAGATAGCGAGCTTCAAGGCGCTTGGGTGGATACAGTTGATGTCAATAGGCACCACCAACTCGTCGCGATCAATGTTGATCGACTTACAACGGAGTTCCTAAAATTGCTCTAATCTGTGTTCATGCTTGCACCATTGCCAGAATTACAGAATCAGGAACGCCTGATGTTTTGAGACCCATCAACGCATCGATAGACGTGTCGAATCTGCCGCCACCCTTGCCGATCTTCGCGACAATGATTTGATCCGGAAGGCCCGCTCTGAAGAGATCAAGCACGTTCCTATTCGTAAGCAAATTCAAATTGCTGGGCGGTTGGGGCGTGCTGCCACTTGGTCTTGCTTTCGCGTACTTCTCCACCCTGGCCGGAAGCAATCGAGCAATTGCAGCGCGTCGGGCTTCCGTTCGAATGTGTGAATAGCGTTTTTTCATTCCGTGCGTGAGATGCCCCGCAATGCTCTCAATGACCTCTTCCGGGGTGTTCGGATCCTCGCAGAGCCGCGTAATTGCGGTATGCCGTAGATCGTACATCCGAAGATTCTTGATCTTTGCTGCCTTGAGCATCCTCGACCACGATGTTCTGAAGGTTGTGCAGCAGCGCGTCGGATCGTATCGGTTCGACTTTGCCACGCGGAACGGGAATACATAGTGATCCGGACGGCTGGCCCCCTTGCCCTCAGAAATTACGAGCAATTCCTTGCAAACATCGAACGTGATTTCATTCATCTCAATAGTGCGAATGCGGCCGCGGTTCTTCGCATGATCAGGATTGAGAGAAACCGTTTTCCTCGTAAGGTCGATATGCTTTCGCCTCAATCCCATCACTTCTCCCGGCCCCATTGTGGTATGCAACGAAAGCAGAGTGAATAAATAAACATCTACCCAGCGCGGTTGGGAGGATCCAGCTCTGAGCAGACGTTCTTCCTCTTCGTCGGTGAGGCATCGCCCTGGCCCATCTTTCGGCAGCGGGAGCGGTTGGTATCCCGTGCCGACGTTCTGCTCCCACAGGTTGCAACGTTTCAAAAGCTGCTGCACTACGCTGCATTCATGATTGACCCACGAAGATCCTGCCTCTTCGTATCGCTGCACTTGGTATTCCCGCAAGTGGTCTGCAGTAATCTCTGTGGGCAGCATGTCCCCGAAGTATGGAACCAGATGCTTGAGGCAGTAGTTATAGTCCCTCAGCGTATGCGGACGGATAAACGGGCGCCGGCTCTCGAGAAACAACTCTATCCCGTCTCGAAATTTTAGCGCCCTGAGGTTTGGCAGTTTCCTCGGCTTAGGTGTCATTGGCCGGTTCATGCCTTCACCAGTGCGATCCTCCGCGCATGCGGACTCGTCAATTGGCTGGGGACTTTAGAGGGGGACTTTTTCACAGGCTGCTCATCGAGAACTCTCGCCATTGCGATCAGGTTATCCAAGCTCCCGTGGTAGTAGCGTTTCTGCATCTTGGGATTGACCCAGCCGAATTGCTCATTCGCCATCGCGAGGCTCATTTTGGGATTCCGCAAGCCTTTGCTCACGGCGTGATGACGGCAGAAGTTCGGCCAGAAGTTCTCGATTCCTGCGATAGAGAAGATGTGCTCTGCCGCTTCCCGATAGTGTTTGGCTGGCCTGACTGGATCGTAGTGATCCCTTGATACTCGGAATGGAACGAGAAAGTGATCAGGCGCGATTCCGCCGCATTTGCGACAACGCTCTACCAGTTTTTGCATTGCCCAGAGCGCATCTCCCAAGAGAACTAGCCGCCGTTCCCTTGAGACTCTTTTCGCTCCCCGGCGCGGGATTATCAACTGCGCTGGATCAGAATCTAGGTCCACATCTTTTAGCTTTAGGCTCAGAATTTCACAGCGCGTCATCCCAGTCCTCATCGCCAGCAAAAGACAGAGCGCGGCCGCATCCCATGACTTGTGCTTGGAGAAGAGTTTGCAGGTCCGCTCTAGAGATACTTCTTCGGGAGGGGTGAGCGCGCGACCTGGGCTTTCATAATCTTTGGCCTGCTGGAGTCGCTGGTAATCTTCTATTGGGCGGTTGATGCGTTTCCGCACCTGAATGATTACGCCGAGTTCTTTATTGATAGTGTCCGGGGCGGCATGTTTAGCGCGTTCGTGCTGATAGCGTCGAAGATGGTCGCCGTCCAGATCGGAGATTAGTAGTCCGGAGAAGAACGGGGAAACGGTCCTTATGTGGTGGTGATAGCTCTCAAATGTTCTCGGGGCAATGTGGTATTTCCGGCTTTCCAGCCAGTTCTCGCAAGCGTCCACCACAGACATTTGCGCGAGCGCAGCAACGGGGATGAGAGTGCTCGGGCCGCCGCGCTCGGCCCGAATGTAGGCAAACTGCGTTGCGATTAGTTCTCCTTTTGCGGACATCGCTCCTCCTTAAGACACTCGCGCAGGAGTGCCTCAGCCAGCAGGCGATCGGCAAGCCTGATTTGTCGGTTGAAAACGTTGTCGAAAATTACTTCGAAGATTGGATCAGCGAACTGCGGTAGATTGGAATCAGCCACGTTGCCTCCTTGTTAGGCGAACTGGGTTAGGGCTGCGCGGGGTGTTACAAGCACCTGGCGCGGCCCGTTTTTCATTTCGAGGATAATACTGCACCGTAGCGCGTCACGGTGTCAAGGCGATAGACCTGTAAAATTTCGCCCCATGGCAGAGAAACCAGACTGGGAACGATACTCAGCCTACTTCTCAGAACTGGGCAAAAAGGGCGGAAAAGCCCGTGCGCGGAAGCTCACGCCGGAACAGCGCAAAGCAAGCGCGACGAAAGCCTCGAAAGCCGCGGCCGCCAAGCGCACGAGAGAAGCGAAAAAGAAGCGCCGTTAAAAATGGCGCCGCATTTCCACATTGACACTCCGAGCGACGCATTCTATATTCCGCTTTAAGGACGTTTCAGAGTCAGCAATCCGAACGGCTGATTCGTTGCCCTGATGCGAGACGCGGCAAGGCTAGGCTTGGCAAGCTTTTGGGCCATCCCACATTGTTTGGGATGGCCCATTTGTATTCTAAAAACTTGAACGCGAAAGGACAAAAAGCGATGCCAGGACCAAAAAGGTCAGAGAGGTTAGCGAAGTTTGGACATGCAGGCGGTCATCTACGCGAAGCATTAGTAGATGCGCTCGAATTTGGCGATCAATGGTGGAAGCACGTGGAAATTGATTTCAATCATGAACGTCACAATCGTTGGTGGAATCGCCTCTCAGAGAAGAGTCGTGCCAAGTGGCTACTAGGGCAGCTCTGGAACTGCACGGACGTGTTGCCGTCGCTGGCGTGGTCAGAATTGACTGATCGAGATCCTTGGGGGGAGACAAAACACAGACACACGTATGGCACTCTCGCTCGTGTACTATCGCGAGAATTGAGAGATGTCGAAAGTGCTGTGGCTTGATCTCGCCTTTTGGATCATCAGCCTTTAACGCCGCCGCTCCTCACGGCGGCTTCTTTTTTGCATTAGGCTTCAGCGCCTATAAGAGCGGCCTTTCGATAATGCCGCGCGCGTCCGTCTGCGCCTGGCCTTGACCTCGGCGGCCGATATTCCCTTTCGGTAATGTTGTCCCACTGAATCGGGCTACTCCAGCGCTCCGGTTCAAGGGGTAAGGGTTTTCTGCTGTATCCAGTTGCGAGAACCCCGCTACATGGCCTCAGCACATTGCAAAAGGGGCATTCGAAGAGATCCTGCGCCGGCTGATGCTCCGGACTGATCCCTAACCGGAACGTGCCGTCAATTTTGCATGCGACCTCGAGGAATAAAACCTTGCGGTATCCGTACTTGAACAGCTCGATTCCCATCTCATCGAAAGCTCGTTGCATTTGCTCGGCCCTCGCTATAAGTTATGAGTGCTTCGAGCAAACACCGGAATACTCAGGACTAGGCCGTCTTTACCGGGCGGCTTTTTTTTATATCCGCTGCGAGGCGATTTCAGAAGCTAGTACAGATCAAACGCCTCATTGCCTCACCTACAGCTAGAAAACGTGTTAAACAGGCAGCGCACAGTGTGCGCTAACACCTATAGATCGGGTTCTGTCGCCAGTTCTGCAGGTAATCCTCGTTGGTTTCATCCGCGAGTGGGCATAAATAGATTTCCATTCCAAAGTGAAAGGTTACGACGAGCGTTCCCTTAAGCTCATCGCACCCGCTAACTTCCGCATAGCCATAAGTTGCGTCCTTTAAAGCTAGCCTGAATGAACGCGGAGCCGGCGCGTAAGGTTCAGGATGGTACTCAAACCCAAATCCTCAACTCTTCTTCCGTAATGGAGAGAATGAAACCGGATCCACCGAAATCAACTAGCGGCCCAAGAGATGCTGCGTACACGACGATCCGTTCTTCTTGCATCCACTTTCGAATCAAATCCAATGCTTCGGCTTTCGTGGTTTCCATCGCTTCTGACATAGGTTTTAGGATTTCTTGATCGTCTTGTCTGTTGACGTGGAATGGAGCTTGATCCGCCCGGTCCGCGTTCCATGATTAAATTCCTTGGCCATTTCCTGGGCTAAAGCTGCAAAGCTTCCATGCAAGTGGATGTTAACGTCTTGCCCAGGATTGGCCCTTATCGCCTTTGCAAGTTCGCGAATCTCTTCTTTGCCGGCGAATCCGGATGCCGAATCCCCGCGGCTGCCAGATACCGTAGTCGCCGGATAAAGCATCGACGCAGGAATTGTTAAACTCGGATTGATGTGCGCGAGTTGTTGCATCGGCGCGAGAATAGCGGCCGCGATTCTTTCGAGTGCTTTGTTGTTAGTGAGTGGGAGGATTGCTTCTTCAGCGCCCCCGCCTGTTTCTGAATCTCCGACAATGCCTAACATCGGTTGAGCAACCAGCGCACCCAGAGCGAAGTGCGTCATATTCACGACCTGACTCGGCGCGGATTGTGCATTCACATTGGGACTGCTGGCAGACGGTCCACCAGTGCCACTGTGCGATGAACCACTGCTGGAACTGGAATTGCCGACTCCCGACAATGGACCGCCCAGCGCGGCCACAGCGCCGCCCAAGGCGAACCACAGGCTCGCCGATGTAAAATGCTGTGCCATGCCGGCTGCATCTGGATAAGAACCGAATGCTAGTGCGAGCTGCTCTCCTCCCTTTTTGTCGGCGATAGCTGCGATTCCCTGAATTTCAGCTTGCGCGATGCTCGCGATTGCTCGAACCATCGTTTCTGAGCCGCTGGCGAAAGCCATGGTTGTGAGGGTAATAGCTTCTGTGAGGGATGCTGCTACGCCTTGCCCAACCTTGCCGGTCTCCAGCACCTTTTCGAGGTACGCCTGGAGAATCGGGCCACCTTCTTTGAATCTATGGTTCGCCCGATCTTGCCCGGCGTCTAGATCGTGGATCGCCTTTGTAACCCGCTGAATGGCTTGTGGCGTGGCATTGATGGCGCGCAGGTGTGCAAGCTCGGTTTGAAGCAGGCTCCTCAGTTCTTTTTCGAGCTTTTTTACTGCATCTGTTGACGCCCCGGTTTCGATCGCATAGTGAAGTTGCGCCTGGATGAGCTTGATATAACCGTTGTCCAAATCTTTTTGAGTAACGATCCCCTTGCTAAATTCCTCGTTCAGCTTTGCATATGCGTCGTATGCAGCAGCGAGTGAGGAATCGAGATCAGTCTTTAACGTGACGCCCAGAGCATGCGCGGCGGCTTCCGCGTCCTGAAAGCCCTTTGTAATTTCATTCTGAATAATATCCATTCCAGGCGGAAGCTCATTGATGAGTGGGATTGGCTGCGACATGATCTGATGCAGTGCTTTGTGAAAATCGGCCCACCTCTTCTTTGCATTGGCCTGTCGCTCAATTTCCAACCTATCGAGCTCGGCCATCAACGTAATCGCCTGAGCCCGGCCTTTCGCGCCTTCTGCAATAGCCGCTTCGAGCGAATCGTTCAGGTATTTTTTGTAGTGGTCTAATTTTTCGGCATTCGCCTGATTCTGGAGTTTCAATTCTTGGGAATAGGTAAGTTCGGCGCCGCTGAGTGCCGCGCGCGATGCCTGTTGCCTCAGGTCCGTTTCTGCATCGGCTTCGGCGCGTTCGGCTGCGAAGCGTGCTTCCAAATTCTTAAAAAGAGCACTGTTCGCGGCGCCGGATTTGCCCGCATCGTCCTCGGGCGGATCCAGTGGTTTTGTCTTCTTCCATATTTCCTTGATTGAATCAGCAGTATGCTGGAAATTGTCCTTCAACTTTTCATTGATGCCCGAGAAATCCTTTCCTACCTCTCCCGCGACACTCTTCGCGTCTGCGGTCAACTTCTGCCAATTGCCATGCATCACATCGGCAATCAGCGTTCCAAGGCCTTCGAATGAATGAACAATCGCGGTCGTTGTCCCTGCGACCGCCGCCCACATGTCCCTGACTGCCATTGCCGTGTAGGAAAACGAGGACTCCACATATTTCATTACCGGAACAAGCGCTTCCATCACGGGAATCATCCCGGAGTGAACCGCTTCCGTCACATTCGCAACCTGAGCTTCCCACTCTTTAGCGGTCGCGCCGGCCTCGGAACTAACGCCGCTGGCTTTTGCGGCCGCCTCCACCATGGAGTGAAGTTCCTCGGTGTTCATGCGAAGAATGGGGATTAACGCGGCACCCCCACGCCCGAGCAGAGCGAAGGCTGATGCCACTGCCGCAGCATGGCTGGAAGAGTTCGCCATCGCCCCAGCCAACCGGTAGAACAATTGCTCGGGACTCAGGTTCTTCAGTTCGTTTGCAGAGATCCCTATCCGTTCGAATGCCGCAACTTGCTGTTTGCCGCCCTCAATTGCGAGTATCTGAGCGCGAGCCAGCCGGGTCAACGCACTGGCGATCTCATCGAAAGCTATGCCATTCGATTCCGCAACGTGCTGAATGCCGGCTAGAGTCGCAATGGCGATACCAGTTTTTTCAGAGAGCAACTCAAGATTCAAAACATATTTCTGTGTACTTTCGATGAGACGCTTGAACCCTTCAAAGGCCGCGATCAGGCCGAACATGCTCGTTAGCTTGGCCGTCAATTCATCTGTTGCCTGAGCAGCGATACCGGATGCTTGAGCGGTTCCGGTCAGCTCTTGCTTGAGTGCTGAATGCTCTCGCCTAGCCGCTGCCGTGGCGAGCGTCAAACCCCTTTCAGCTTCCGCGAGACGCGCCATATTCTCGGCGGTATTGCCACCTTCAGCACTCAACGCTTTGATTGAATCCCTAAATTCTCCCTGTGCCGCTTTCAGCGCGAGTGTCGCCGCGGCCGCTTTTTCAGAGGCACCGGTTAGCCCATGTTCTAGCTTTGTGGTGAACTCATCGAGATTGCTCGTGTCAGCAGTGAATTTGCCGATTGCATCAAAGACTGTTATAGGCATGTTTACTGCCCCTTTCCCAAACGTCGCAAGAGTTGTACTCGCATTACGAGTCGATGTTTTTCGGCTTCTGAAACCAGCTGTGGCGGCACGCCAGGGTAGCTGAGAAATTCCGCATCCGCGGGCAGGCCCAAACTGCGCGCGGAAATCGAGGTTTGCTTATAGGCAGGGAATGTCACAACGGAAACCTCGTGCAGATCCACCTCAAGAAGTTCACGCTCCGTGTGCGCCGCGTTCCACTTATCCCGCGTGACATTGAAGCCGAAACTCATGCCGCGCAAATCGCCCCTTTTCACCAGGGTGTAAACATCTCTGCCCAACTGAGTGGGAGGCAGGTTGATTTTCGCCTCCAGCCCGATCGAATCTTCGCGCAGTTCTAGTGTTCCGGCTGCGGTTCGACCCAGGACGTTGGCTGGATTGTGATCGTACAATCCAACTACGTCCTCATTCAGCGACGAGGCGAATGCTCCCGCCCTAATTTTTTCTGTGAATTTTCCCGATCCAAGCGGCAGGCTTGGAACATTGAAAACCGCAGCGTAACCGGTAATCGATTGATCCCCGGTCGCTCGCAGTTCGGCATGATCGAGCATTCGATATTGTCTGTTTTCCATGTGCTCTCTCCTTATGCCATCGTTAAAAACTTCACTGGATTTGTGGTGGATGTTTTGAGCAAGGCGCCGTCGGATCGCACGTAACCTTCATACGCAATCTGTCCAAATTCTGCATAGCGCTCAACGTAGGTTTTCACCACAAGCGAATTGCGAACTTGTCGCCGAACGAATCGACTGTGATCGCCGAAAGAAATCGGCTTTGCTCCGGTGCTCAATGCGCCCATGCTTGGACAGATATAAACGCGGTATCCCAACAACAGTGGAAAACCAGCAGAATCGCGGGCTTCAGGAAAGAGGTAATCGCCGCCTGTGCTTGCTTTCAGTTTTCTGATCGCGGTCAAGGTGCTGCGGCGCATGAGCCACGACGCGTTCGCATTTTGGTAACTCTCATCTACGGAATCAATCAGGGAGTAAAGTTCATCGCCTGCGACTGCCGTGGGTGAGGCTGCGGTTAGTCCTGAAGTTGCTTGCGTCAACAGCGTCGATACGAACGATGCGCCGATGCCAGAAGCAAATCTCACTCCGATCGCGCGAGCAAGCAATTTCTCAAAGTTAAATTGGCTATCGCCAACCAGTTCGACGCTTGCGCGTATTAATCCACTCCTCCATGTCGTGACACGACCGAAAGCGACATCGGCAAATAGCAGATCCGGCCCGGCAACGCTGGTGTTGTTCTCGCTGACCACTGTAGCGGCATTCGCTGCTGCGCTGTCTTCCAAAATTGGATAATTGATCGCGGTCCCGAGTGTTGGCTCGAAGAGCGTGGCGGCATCGAACAGACCATCAGTTTTCCGGAGCATCACCTCCACAGAATCAGAAAAACTTTGAGGTGTGATATAACCGCCTGCGCTGTCAGTCCCGACAGCTTGCGCGCGTTTCGCAGATTGCCGGCCACTAGTGAGGTAATAGCGAAACGCCTCACCTTCGGGAAGATTCGCTTCCGCCGTTTCCAGTTTCGGCGTTTCCACATGACGGCGCCCAAGTTCGCGCTCGCGCGTGGCCATGGTGGCACGGCGCAATTCGTCTTTGTCCGGAGTTTCCAAATGACTGCCAAGTTCGCGCGCGCGGTCGGCCATAGTGGCCCGTCGCAATTCGTCTTTGGCTGTTTCATCAGCCAGGGCAATTAAGTTTTCAACTCGAGCAGAATCTTCCCGGGACAGATTCGGCTTTCGTAAAATTTCATCGGCTGCAGATAGTAGTTCACTTCTGGTTCTTGTCTCCATTTTTGGTCCTCTTTCTCTCTCGCGAGGGGTTAAAACTTCAGTTATCGGTGTAGGTCACGCCGGTCGGGCGCACCCAAGGCGCTGTTTGAATCTGTTATCCGGGGTTTCCCCCACGATTTCCCTGCCCGCAGTGCGTTCGATGTCGTGGGGCAATCGGTAATCGCGGTCGGCATAAAGTTGCAACACAAAGCCTTTTTGTTTTGAGGTCCAGCCGCGTCTGCGCCACTCGGCTTCAATGTCCTCTCTGTGCGCTGCGAAGCACTGGCGCCAACCATCCATGTAATACAGCACGAAAAATTCCGCGCTGTTCTCCGCGCAGGCACGCTCAAAGTCGGCTACGCCAGCCGCGAGGAAGAACATCCATTGAACCCGGGAGAGAGGTTCGACGCGCGCTTTCAATCGGAATACTCGTCTGCTAGGCACTTAGATACCCTCCGGTGGACCACCATCTGAGGGCAATGGCGCAAGGTTGATCCCCAATTCCCTAAGCGAACGCTGCAACGTAAGGTTCTCGGCGTCGACACGCACCGCCGCAGGGTGACCCTTTGGCTGCCCAAAGCGATCTCGATAGACAACGCCTTCGTTCCTCACGATCTTTTCTGCAATTCGCAGCCGATCAAGCGCCCGACACGCATTGCCAAGCAGCACCAAGCTGGGTGCATCGTCGATTCCGAATTGCTCACGCGTTTCGCGGAAAAACTTCTGGGCGTGACGACTAAGACCTTTTGGAATTGGAGAAATTTTCATTCATTGCCTAATTTCTACAGCGGTAAGTCATTGAAAATGCGATGTAACATTGTTAAATATTTTTCCAGTGATACAAGTCCAACTTCGTACTCGAGGCTGCACGCCTCGCACGAAAAATTTCCCAGAGATTCAGGCGTGCCCTGCCCCCTCCCCCGTCTCGCTGGCATCACTCAAGTGATTTCCTGAAATCATCGTTGTGACCAGTTCGTCGCCATAGCCGCGCGCTCTCGGTACGCGACCTCGGTACCAATTGGGACCGGGGTTCCCTCGCAAGCCAATTCACTCACCCGAATGTCACTCATCTGCTGCAGGATTGGTTCGATATCCTCAGCATGTGCGACTGCACCCGTCACGCTGTAGGTGTCAAGGATCAAATAGCCGCCGTTGGGTTCGATAGCGCGTTCAAGCTGCATTGCTTCAAATGCGGAAAGCGTCCTGCTGAATTTGTATCTGCGCATGTTCGCTATTTCCTGGTCCTCTCAACGAATTGCAGTCGCTTCTCATCGAAGTAAACAGGGAGTGAGCCAACGCTCCCGTTCCGATTTTTCCCGATGATGAGCAACTGATCTTCGGGAATCGGCCCGCCGTCATCAGCAACGGGCAAGTAGGGCAGCAAGACAACATGAGAATGTGCCTCGATGTCTCCGCTCTCTTTCAGTTCCAGCATCGACGGCCGTGCATTGATCCCGGCATCAGGGCGTTTCAGTTGTGACAGCAGCACGACTCCAACCCGTTCAGTCTTTGCGAGCTGTCTCAGCGCGTCAGCCACGTGGCCCACCCGCTCGCGAAGATCACGCCCGGGAGCGTCCACCAATCTCAGGTAATCGACAACGAACAGCTTCACGCCGTGACGCCGGATGTACAGGCGCGCACTTGCGAGCAGTTCATGAATTTTCAGCACTGGGCGATCATCCACGTAAATCGGCAGTTGCGAGACCTCTGCAGCTGATTCCATTAATTCCATCCAGCGATCTCTCTTGATGCATTGTGGATTGCGTAATTGAGCGGCCGAAAATTGCGATTTTGCTGCAAGGAATCGTTTGCCGATTTCGAGTGCCTGCATCTCGAGGGAAAAGGCGCAAGCTGCAGTGCCGGCCTGCCCACTAGCGAGGAGCATTTGCGCACCGAGTGCTGTTTTACCGCGACCAGGAAGGGCGCCGATGGTCCACAGTTCACCCAGTCGTATTCCGCCCGTTGCAATATCCAGAGAATGCAAACCAGTGGGTATTCCCACCAGTCCCTGATTGCTGGCTTGTGATTCCAGCTCGCGCAAAAGCTCTGGCATAACTTCTTTGAGGTGCTGGGCCTTTCTCTTGCCAGATGCGGCTTCGATTCTCAATAACGCATCTTGCACCTGCTGCAGAGCTTCGTCGGTAGTGACTGAAGCATTTTCCGTTTGCGCCGCCAGGCACTGTGCCGCGGCGCGCGCTTGTCGTCGGCGCGATTTGTCGATCAACAAGTCTGCGTAATGTTCTATGTTCGTGAGTCGCGCAAGCCCTTCATCGATTGCTCGGCTAAGATCAGCGATAAAGGCAACACCGCCAACCATCTGCAATTGCTGCGATGCTGCGAGCGCATCGCATACTGTCAGCTCATCAACCGGTTTACCAGCCTGCGCCAGCTCCGCGATAACGTGAAATATTCTGCGATGCGAGTCTAGGAAGAAATCGGATGCTTCCAACAGTGGCAAAGCACGAAACAGCGCTTCGGCATCAGACAGAGCACACCCGAGTACCGTTCGTTCAGCGTCGAGATTTACGAGAGCTTCCATTTACGCGCTCTCCATCTGCGCAAGCATTCTGGTTGCGGGATTGTTTGTGAGTAGGCTAGCTTTCGCTTCGCGTCGATCTGCCGCAGGACGATACAGCCCCTGCTCGAAGAACTTCTGTGGACCAACTGCAAATGTGCCTTTCGCCGCTTTGTGATCTGAGTAGGCCGCGAGAAGCCATTCGCCGATCGCTTCTAGTTCGCTTTCGGGCATTCGCTTCGCTTGGAAGTCCAGTGCCGACTGGAGAGCCCAAATCATCCCTTTGCCTGACCAGCCATTCTGCTGACAAAGAATTTGCGCAATTTCTGTGGTGTTGAATGGCAATGAACACTCAGGTTTTTGGTTTTGACCTTGCTTCTGACTGACTTGACGTGAATCAGGAATCAGTGAATCAGGAATCAGTGAATCAGGGGGATATTCACCGTTCGACTCCCGATATTCACCGTTATCTAACGGTGAGTTAACGGGAGCTGGAAGCTGACTTTTCTTTTCAGTGTGATGCGGACTCTGGTGCTTTTTGAAGTTACACACTTCTATCAATGGCGCATTATTCACTTTGTAGCGGTGCAGAAACCCCATGCTCTCGAGTTGCGTGAGTAAACCGTCTATGTCGGGGATCTCACGGTACGGGAACAACTCTGCTTTGATTCGCAGTGGGCGATCCTCCAACCTTCCTTCGCGGTCCGCGATGCACCAGAGTCCTTCGAACAGAATGGTCAGCAGCGGATCAGCCGCGCCCAAAAGTTCATTCTTGAATAGCCCCGGTTTTATATTTCGCGCTCTCATTCGCAGTAACTCCGGTCGCGAGAGAGATCGCCGAACAGCGATTCGCCATATTTTTGTTCCTTCTTTATCGAGTTTTGTGAACGTTTGGGATTTGGCCAGGTCCCCGGAGTTGCCAAGCGGAACTCGCCGCATTTGGTTCCGTTCCTAGTCCGGACGCGGTTCTCTATTTGAAAATGTCTCCGATGCCGCAAGGAGTGAATTACACGGCCGTATTGCAACGAGATTCCAACGAGAGCAGCCGCAGGAACCCAATTCGGGTAACTGGCTTGGAGAAGCCACAAAATTCGATCTTCCTGTGTGCGCCGGTAGGACATCGGTTTTTTACCTTTAAGCCTCTACCGTTAGCGCTTCTTCATTGAGCAATCGGTTTCGTCCCTTGGGCGGCTGATCAATGATGAGCTTCTTTAGTTCACTCTCGCGGATTACCGTGCGGCCGCCGATCTTCGTTCGCATTACTTCCCCATTCTTCAATTTCGCCCAAATGGTCCAGTGCGAGATGCCCAATGCTTTAGCTGCCTCTTCAACGCTGTAAAGCTTTTCGAGTGACATCAATGACCTCTTTTCCTAAGAAAATCGCTTGCTAATCCCTACTTGCTGTGACAAGCTAACACCTGTAGAGTGTGTCACACGTTGTTGCCACATAAAAGAGTCAATAATCATGTCTCACGAAAAAACAATGAATTTGGCCGTTAGGTTCCGGTTTTTGCGCATCCCTACGCAGTGGTCTATCGAAACAAATGCGCGCGGTGAGCGGGTGGCTGTTCCCCGTGTCGACGAGGTCCCGAGCAAGATCGTCATGCGTGAAATTGACGGCTGGGAATTGCGACGTAGATTTCTTCAACTGAAAGACGGAAATGCTAAGGATGCCTTCAGCTTTCTCCAGCAGGTCGGTGTCTGGCACTTAAAAGATCCAAGAGTAAGCTATTCTCGGCCAGAAGAACCGGTGCAGTTCCTCAACGGCTACTTCGGATCGCGCCTATTGCAAGGGGAAATACTAAAAGTCAGCCGTGATCATTTGCAAAAAACCGCACAGTGGTGGAACGACGCGCTGCTAGACCGCGCTGCTCTAAAGAAGAGATTCGGGCCGCCTCCGGCTCCCGCTTCAGACGAAATCGAGAAGTACCTTCACGCATGGCAAAATGCGAGCTTGAATGAGCTTCCCATGCATATAGAGTGGCACAGTGGACGGCCGTTTGCTGTCGTTGAAACCGTGACGGGATGGGAAATGATCATTGCCACTATCCACCTCGATCTCCTCAGAGGCGCAAGGTTCGGAGTATGCAAGAGGAAAGACTGCGGGATCTCATTTCCCAAGCTCTCCAAACACGAAAAAAAGTATTGCTCGTGGAAGTGCGGGCATCTTTTCGCAGTTCGGAAATCCCGAAAGAACAAAAAAAGAGGCAAAACGAGCGGAGGACACAGTGGCAATTTTTAAACGCGGTGGCGTGTACTGGTTTGATTTCCGATTCAATGGCGAACGCATTCAGCGCTCAACTAAGCAAGGTAACAGGAACGTCGCGCGTGACATCGCCGCCGCTTACCGGACCGCACTCGCAAAGGGCGAGGTCGGAATCGAAGAGCGCAGCCCGGTCCCAACTCTAACGGCATTTAAGCAGCGCTTTCTCGATGAGATTCGAATCCGCCGTGCCGATCACCCGGAGACAATTCAGTTTTACGAGTGCAAATATTCCGGCCTGCTCAAATATGCTCCGCTCGCCCAGGCGCGGCTTGACCGGATCGATGAGCAGATGATCTCGGCTTTTACGGCGAAGCTGGCCTCCGCCGAGTACGAGCGATCTACGATCAATCGGCACCTGGCAACCCTGAAGCGGGCGCTTCGCCTTGCGCGAAAGTGGAAGCTGATTAAAGGCGTGCCGGCGATCGAGATGCTATCCGGCGAAAATCAGCGCGAGTTCGTGTTATCGCGAGATCAGCAGCGGGATTATATCGATGTCTGTCCGGAGTTCTTGCGGAATTGGGCTCAGTTTGCGCTCGAAACCGGCATGCGCCGAAAGGAACTCCACTCGCTGCAATGGGCTGATGTTCATTTCGATCCGGTCGGAGATGCGCGCCGCGGCTATGTGCACGTGCGCGGCACCAAATCAAGAAATTCGAAACGTAACCTTTCACTTACGATGACTGCGCGCATGGTTCTGGAACGACAGCAGCAGATCAGTAAATGCGGCAACGTGTTTGTTTCGGAGAACGATCACGCGAAGCCCTCATCTGTCTCAGCAATCAATCACGCTCATGAGCGGGTACGCAATCTACTGGAGATGCCAAGTGAGTTCGTCCCCCATTCGTTTCGCCACTCGTTCGGAACGCGACTCGGGGAAGCTGGCGCCGATGCCTTCACCATCATGCGAATAATGGGGCATTCCTCTATTACAGTTTCACAGCGATACGTTCACCCCACATCCGCCACAATGGAAAATGCGATCATGGGACTCGAGCGCGCCACAGAAGCAGCCGAACAGAAGCAGAAGGAAAAAGCCGATAAAAATCTGGACGTCACTACAGTTTTCACTACAGTCTCGCCAGCAGCGAGAGACAGAATCCAGTAAACTCAATGCAATCAATCCGCCCGGGTGGCGAAACTGGCAGACGCACGGGACTTAAAATCCCGGGCTCCGAAAGGAGCGTACCGGTTCAATTCCGGTCCCGGGCACCAACGGGCTGTTGGGAATCAAGCTTGGCAAGCAGGAATTCGCGCTATCGCCGATTTACTTGCCGTCATACACGCCGATTCAAGGGCCGCCGGCCCGGCGCTTCGCAAATAACTACCCTCGACTATTTATTCGTTACCCTAGCTTAGAGGATTCCAAGTTGGGCGCTGAAGGAATGACCGGCGGCGAAAAGTTCAAGATGGGAGTCAACATCGCTAACGAAAGCCTGAATATCGCCCCCAATCTGAACCCGATTGGTTCGATCCAAGCGACGATGAGCGCGATATCGATTGCTCGAACAATCCATTCGGCGATGGCTTCGGTGAGCGTGAGCTTTGCATCCTGGGAGCGAAGTGTGGATGACCAGCAACAGCTTCTGTCAGGCCCATCGTTCAAGACCATCCCAACCGAGCCGGTTAGCCTGGCGTTCGTGCAGAAATGAAGAAGACGTTTCAGCTATTGTTATGCAACTTTACGATGCGTCTGCGACAGGCAGCCAGACTTGAAAGCACGTGTCACCCGGCTTGGAAGTAAGCTGAATATTTCCGCGATGCTTCTTCACAATTCTTTGGACGGTGTCGAGGCCGAGTCCGGTTCCTTCTCCAACGCGTTTGGTTGTGAAAAAAGGTTCAAAGATATGGGACTGCACCTCAGCGGAAATTCCCGGACCGTTATCACCAATCTCAACTACAACGAAACCATCATCGCGGTAGGTTCGAACCCGAAGTTCACCTTTGCCGTGCATCGCATCGATGGCGTTATCAATGATGTTGGTCCAGACCTGGTTAAGCTCGCTGCCAAACGAGTTAACCAGTAGAGGAATTTTCTGGTAGTCGCGCTGCACTGCGATTCCCTGCTTCAGTTTATGGTTCAGAATCGTCAAAGTGTTTTCCAGGCTCTTCACAATATCGACATTCTGGACCGCGCCCTGGTCCATGTAGGTATATTCCTTGATGGCGCGAACCAGATCCGAAATTCGAGAAGTACTGCTTTCGATTTCGTGTACTAAATTTGCCACCTCGACCGAGGCCGCGATCCTGACCAAAGCCGCCCGTGCAGTTTCCGGCCCCAGATTCGCGAACAACGATTCCAGCAGCTCCGACCTGATGTTCCGTCGCGCCAGGGCAGCGGCTAACATCCACAAGTCAGCTTGGCCGTGACTACGAAACAAAGAGTCGATTTGATCTTCCAGGTCACTGATGGTTAGCGCGTCGGGTGGAATTACATCGTCCTGGGTGAAGAAAGCTTCCATCCTTTCGATTTCTGATTTTTGTTCTGAAGTCAGATCGCGTTTGCCTAACTCATGACTCGCGTCCTTGATTTTTTTCAGAAGGGTTCGCAATTGACCCGCGGCCCGTTTCGCCGCCGAAGCCGGATTATTCAGTTCATGGGCGAGCCCTGCCGATAGTTTTCCTAGAGACGCGAGCCGATCACGCTGCTGCTCGATCCGCGTAGTCTCGCGAATCCGATCGGAGAGTAGACCGACCAGCCGCTTGGTCAGCTCCGGCATCTTCTGGATAAGTTCAGGGAACAGCGAAGATGGAAATCTTAGTAGTCGGCCCTCTGTAACGGCTCGACCGGTTACCACGAACTGCTTCATCCTCGAGAAGGGCAGCACCCCAGTTACATCGCCCGGCTTGCCCGAAAGCACGACTGTCTCCCCACCGAATTCGCCGCGCCACTGGAGTTGCCCTTCCAGAATTACAAACATCCAATCCGCCGGGTCACCTTGACGCACGTAGGTTTCTCCCACCGACAGACGTAGTTCCTCCGATTGACTGAGAAACCAGGCAATCTGATCATCTGGCAAATCTGCGAACACCGGCACTTTTAGCAATTCCGATTTTTCGACCATTTACACCTTGCTCAAATATTGATGGATGAATTGGACGGCGACTGATCCTTCGCCAACTCCGGAGGCCACACGCTTTATAGAACCATGCCTGACATCGCCCACCGCAAAAATGCCCGGAACATTAGTCTCCAGCAAGAACGGATCGCGCTCGATTGACCAGCCTTTTGGTCGCTGGCCGTCGCGTATAAGATCAGGACCGGTCAGTAGAAAGCCACGGTCGTCCCGCTCCAGAGTTTTGGCCAGCCAATCGGTCCGCGGCAAGGCGCCAATGAAAATGAACATCGCACTCGCGGGCACGCGTTCAATCTTGTTGGTGTCGGAGCAACGCACAGAGATTTCTTCCAAATGCGTTTCCCCGTGCGCCTCGGCCACGCTGGCGTGTGTCCACAGCTGAATATTCGGCGTCCGTTGAACCTGATCGATCAAATATTGCGACATGGTGCTGGAGAGCGACTCTCCACGTACCAGAATGACGACGCGTTCGGCGTAGCGCGCGAAATTCATGGCCGCCTGACCAGCCGAATTTGCGCCCCCTACGACGTAGACGATTTCACCCTTGCACGAGAGTGCCTCGGTGGCGCCGCCGCCGTAATAAATCCCTGCACCCTGCAAACGGTCGATTCCCGGGGCATCCAGTCGGCGCCACTGCACGCCAGACGCGATCATCAGCGCGTGACAAGAGATCTCACTTCCATCCGCCAGTTTCAGTATCCGGTAAGACGCCTCGGTCCGCACGTCAACCGCTTCTTGAGGCGAAAGGATTTCCACTCCAAAACGCTGGGCTTGCACTACCGCTCGCCGGGCTAAGTCTCCGCCACTGAGCCCGGTGGGGAATCCAAGGTAGTTCTCGATGCGCGAACTCATTCCAGCCTGCCCACCGGGCGCCTCGCGCTCAACAATTACCGTGTGCAAACCTTCCGAAGCGCCATAAACGGCCGCGGCCAAGCCAGCGGGACCTCCACCGACGATCGCCAAGTCATAGAAACTTGTCTGAGCCCGAGTTCGTAATCCAACCTTTTGCGCCACGTCTGCGGGAACGCTCTCCAGCAATTTCGTCCCATCCGGAAAAAGCACCACAGGCAGATTTGCAGCTTCAGGGCCCAATGCGTCCAGAAGGCGTCTTGTCTCAGGATCGTTTGCAGAAGTCTCAACGTCGATCCACTGATAGGGCACATGATTTCGTGCGAGAAAATCTCGCAACTCATACGAGCGCGGAGACCAGCGCGTGCCCAGCACCCGAATTCCCTGAAATGTCGGATGGAAAGAGGCTTGCCAGTCATCGAGCAGATCATCTAATTGCGGATACAAATGCTCGGTCGGAGGATCCCACGGCTTCAAAAAGAAATAATTTATTCCGGCTTGATTGATGGCGCTGATTGCAGCGTTGGTGTCAGCATATGCCGTTAGCAGCGCCCGTTTCGCGCTCGGGTATAACCCCATCGCCAGCTGCAAAAATTCCACTCCGTCCATGCGCGGCATGCGCTGGTCAGCAAGCAGCAAAGCCACGCTGTCATTGCGGACTTTCAGCTGCTTCAGCAGATCGAGTGCGCTCTCGGGAGAATCGCTCCCAATCACTCGATATTCGGCGCCGTACTTCGAGCGAAGGTCGCGTTCTATTGCCCGCAAGACATCGGAATCATCATCGACGCTCAGTAAGATTGGTTTGGCCATGACTTATCAGCGGATTTCTATTAGATACAGCAAATTGAATTCGGTCGCGGAATTCTGTGCAGAGAATGCCAAAGGATATGAGGGTAGGGCATTTCGCCGAGCAGAAGAAAACGTGATCCCCTGTTTTAGCCTCAGCTGTGTTTAATGATCAGCGCGGTCTTATCATCAATACGATCTTCTTCGCCGATCTGCCGCAAGCGCTCGTCCTCCGTCAACGCATAGTCAAGGATGGCATTGCAAATTTCTTTGGCCCCACGTTGTTTATTGTCACGAACTACCTGTTCGAGCCGCTGACGGTCCTCCTCATCGCTTCCGTCATACACGCCATCGGAGTAAAGAAAAACGATGTCCCCCGGGCTCATCAGCGTGATCTCCGCGATATTCGAGGCGTTTATTTGCCGTTCCCTGTGCGCCGCCGAAAAATATTTATTTCTGTCCGGGTGATCCTCGGGAATTTCCAACCCCAGCGCCGGGAACTGCACCAGTTGATCCGTATTCATCGGCATAAAGCGCCCGAATTCTGCGGAAAAGACCAGCGGTGGGGGACTCCCGAAATTCACGAAGCGGAACTGTCCGTCGGGACGAATTTCACCGTAAATCATAGTCGCGATTTCTCGCGAATAATCATGCGCATCAAGGCCTAAAGCGTTGCGCGCGGTCACCGATTGAGCGAGACGAAGATTGATGTTCTCGAATAGTTCGGGAGTAGTTTTTCCGTAACGGTCGAGTTCCGAGAGCATAAGGGCATGAAAGGTGTCGTGTACCGTCGAGGCGATCTTCGCTGAAATGATTCCATGGCCCTCAGCGTCCACCAGCAGGATGCCGGCGGTGGTGTAGAGCTCGCGCAAATTCTCAGCGACCATGAATTGTTCTGAGCTTTTCGCCCGCCTGTACTCCACCTCTTGCACCCCGCTCGGGTTGGATTTCAGCCCAAGCCAGTGTATGAATTCGTCTACCGCGTTTCGAGGAGTTTGGCCTTCAGGCAGTGCTTCTAAATACTCTCTCGACAAACGGAGCGCGTCCGCGATCCGCGCATCAATGTTATAGCGTTGCTGAAAATTGATGTACTCGAAGAGATCGCCACCCACGCTTCCCGCAGGAATGGAATTGCCATAAATATCAGTTCTCGCCAGGTGTGGGATCGTGCCCTCAACCGGCATCAGCCGGTCGCGAAGGTACTCGTCAATCCGGGACTCTGCCCGATTTGCCATGACAATTTC
>JBOGLH010000145.1:0-16529 GCA_050746025.1 Terriglobales bacterium
AGGTTCGCGGCTGCTGCTGAAATCCTGGAAACAGATTTCTGGGTGCAGTACAACGAACTGGCAGGCGTTCCGGACAACGACGTTTCCGGCGGAAGCGGAAATTCTGCCTACACCGCGGCGCTTTCCATGCTCGATGGTGACATGGCCCAGTACGTCCATGACAACACCGACGATGAGTTCACCCACCAGAACTTTCTGAATGCTTACCTGGCCTCGAAGGGAGCCAGCAAGGTTGATCTGGAGCCATTTCGCACCCTGCCCGGAAGCAAGGCCACGGGATCGAGCGGAAAACTACGACTCACAAATCTCATGCAACTCACGCTCGATACCAGTTGGTGGACGCGTTATCGCAGCAGCAACCACAATCCAGACCTGGATCCGAATTTCACTTTCCCTCAGGCAATTCCGACCCTGGCCGTAAAGGAGCACACAGCAATTCCTCGGACCGACGACGATACTACCGATCCCAACTTTCTTCAGGCCATTGCGAACACGGCGGGCTTTCACTTCCCCACCATCGAACAAGGTGGCAACAGCCTCTATCCCGCGATGGCGCAGCGGGCCAGTAGCGTTGAAGTGTTGAGGATATTGATCAGCATCGGTCCGACAGAGACGATGCACTTCCAAACCTGGGCAGATAAGGCGGGCAATGCACCTCCTTTGACTGCAGTCGATCCGGTTACCGGTGTGTCGGTGACATTTCCGGACCTGAATTCCCCGCCGTTTGGCGGCGAAGAATTTCAAACCAACCTGATCATGCCCGAACCGTGTCCATTCATCAGCCGGAAGCTTCCAAGGTGCTCGGTGATTCGGCCGACAGAAACCAAAGGGATTGCTATGGCCGTGGTGAAGTTTCTCACGAACATGGGTTTGTTTCGCGGGCAATCGCCTGAGTTTTTCGCGCTCCTGCATCACTTGGCCGAGGATGCGGATAATGCCAGGCGTGAAGGGCATTGACGTAGCTTTGGGTTGCAGCCGGACTCGGCAGAGTCCGGGCTTTTTGCCCAAGTCCGCGTTGGCGTGATGAGTAAAGATTCCGTGGGAGACAACAAAATAGGTTGAAAGATGCTCTAATCAAACAGTGTGCTCTCGGAGGCCCTCATGTTCAGCCCCAACACCCGTAATTTCAACCTTCTGATCGTGGCTGTTTTCGCGGTGATCGCATCTGTTTCGGCGATGGCCGACTCGCATGTCCGCATTGTTCGGCTAAGTTATATGGACGGAAACGTGCAGATTTCCCGGGGCGCTGGGGGTGCGTACGAAAAGGCAATCGTTAATCTGCCCATAACGGAAGGCTCGAAGCTCAAGACTGCCGACGGACGCGCCGAGGTGGAATTTGAGGACGGGAGCACGCTGCGTATTGTCGCTGACAGCACCGTCGAATTTTCGCAACTTTCGCTGCGTGATTCGGGAGCCAAAGTTTCTGAGGTAAAAGTCACTAGTGGCACCGCGTACGTCAATTTCACCGGAACCAAGGACGATGAGTTTTCCGTCCGCTTTGAGGATAAAAAAATCGCTCTCGCGCGGGCAGCACACTTGCGAATCGTTCTGGGCGATGAGGATTCCTCGGTTGCTGTTTTTAAGGGTCTCGTTCAAATTGATAGCCCTTCGGGAACGATCGACGTTAAGAAAAACCAGACGGTCAGTTTTGACCTCGACACTAACCAGTACAAGGTCGCGAAGAATATTCAGGAAACGCCTTACGACTCATGGGACGATCAGCAGAACGAATATCACACGCGCTATGCGGCCAAGTCTTATAACAGTTACTCGCCTTACGCGTATGGCACCACAGATCTTTCGTATTACGGAAACTTCTTCAACGCTCCCGGGTATGGCATGATGTGGCAACCATATCTGGTAGGCGCGGGTTGGGACCCGTTCATGGACGGCGCATGGGCATTCAACCCTGGGTTTGGATTTGGCTGGGTCTCAGCGTATCCGTGGGGATGGACTCCCTATCACTCCGGAACGTGGGTTTTCCTGCCCGGATACGGCTGGGCGTGGCAACCGGGCGGTGGATGGAACAACTGGTATTCGCAACCTGTGGTTCGGAATGCTCCTAAGTCATTCACGGCGCCGCACGCGCCCGCGGGTGGGACGAATACGGTGGTCGTAAACCATGGCCCCGCCTCGACATTCGCTGGAAACAAATTGATCGTCCGCAACAACTCGGCCGGTTTAGGTGTGCCTCGCGGACAGTTTGGGAATATGGCGAAGGTATCGCAAAAAGCTCAGCAACGCGGAGTGGTTAGCCAACGCGTGCCGATGCAATCGGTGCCCATGCAATCTTCTGCGGGACGAATGGGAAATAGCGGAGGGCGAGGGGCAAGTGCATCACGCGCTTCGCGGCCTATGCCTCGCCCGCAACCGATGCCACGTTCATCAGGGATGCCCGCGCCGAGTTCGCGTTCCGCGGGAGGCGCCCCGCACAGATAGTCTGTTAGCGCTTGTCGATGGGAATCCAGTGTTGCGGATATGCGGGGCCGATGTAATCAGCGCGCGGGCGAATCAGGCGGTTATCATCGAGTTGCTCGATAACGTGCGCGCTCCAGCCGCTAATTCGGGATACCGCAAAGATTGGCGTGAACAGATCGACGTTGATTCCAAGCACGTGATAAGTGGAGGCTGAGTAGAAATCAACGTTCGCATTCAGCTTTTTCTCGGACTTGATAAACTGCTCAATCTTGCGCGACATTTCAAACCACTTGGGCTGACCGCTCGATTTGCAGAGATCTTCCGACATTTTGCGCAGGTGCGTTGCCCGCGGATCTTCCGTGTGATACACCCGGTGCCCAAAGCCTGAAATTTTCTTCTTTTGCGCGAGCAGTCCGCGGACATACTCCACCGGATCGGCCTTGCGCGCATCAATCTCCTCAAGAATATGAAACACCGCTTCGTTCGCGCCCCCATGCAGCGGCCCTTTCAGCGCGCCGATGGCTGAAGTGATGGCCGAGTGCATATCGGAAAGCGTGGCCGCGGTGACTCGCGCGGCGAAGGTTGAAGCATTCAGTTCGTGATCGGCATGAAGAATCAGCGCAATATCCAGTGCCCGCTCGGCGGTCTTCGATGGCGCCTCACCATTCAGCAGCAGCAAAAAATTGGCGGAGTGCGACAGTGACGGATCCGGCTTGACAACATCTTTACCTTTTCGCAGGCGGTCGTAGGCGGCGACAATCATCGCGATCTGCGAGGTCAGGCGGATCGACTTGCTTACATTGGCTGCGTGATCGCCCTTCTTCTCCTCAGGGTCGTACAGGCCCAACGCTGAAACCGCGGTGCGCAGCACATCCATTGGCATGGCGCCTTTGGGAAAGCTACGGAGCATTTCGATAATTGCAGGATCCAGCTTGCGCTCGGCCGCCAGCCTTTCGTGCAACTCTTTGAGTTGGCTTTTGGTGGGTAATGCGCCATTCCACAGCAGGTAACAGGTTTCTTCAAAAGTAGAGTGGTCAGCCAGTTCGTGAATATCGATTCCGCGATAGGCGAGTACGCCCTCTTCGCCGTCGATATAGCAGATTTTCGATGTCGTGGCGACCACGCCCTCCAGCCCTTTGGGCGCGTGCGTCATAGTCAGGCTGGACATTATTCCTCGCTGTTCCTTGCTGAGTAGCTAAACCCTTGAGGACGCAGGCGAAAATGGAGCACATGCGTCCATTAACTTTTATACGCCAAAGAGCGGCAAGTTTCCAAGCAGCCCACGTTCCCCGAAGGTACAGGTGCCTTTTGAAACATGGCCTTTCCCCCGGCGCTCCCGGTTACAATCGTGAGATGCACTGGGCTGGGTGTGTCGTTGCGTGTTTGCTCGCCTCCGCTGCCGTGAGCGCAGAGCAGGTGTCTCGTCTACTTCCTTGTCCACCGGGGGCCAGCGAAGCTCAGTGCAGTCCCAGCAAGAAGGAAATGAAGGAAGCTCGCGAGGCATTCAGCCGGGGGCTAAAACTGCAGAAAACCTACCCTGACCAGGCGTACGAGCTATTCCAGCAGGCCAGCGACCTGGTACCCCGAAACGTTGAATATGTGACCGCCCGCGAAGTGGCGCGACAGCAATTGGTTTACAACCACATTGAGCGCGGTGATTCGGAGCTGCAATCCGGCAAGCAGATAGAAGCCTTGGCCGATTTCCGTTCCGCGTCGAATCTCGATCCAAGTAATCGTTTTGCGCAGGAACGAATGCGGGATGCCGTCGGTGATACAGCCCCTGCGCCCTCTGGTCCCCCGGTAGTGGTCGAACAATCGCAAGAGATCCAACTCGCGCCCGCGCACAATTTGGCCAGCTTTCATTTTCGCGGAGATAGCAAGGAGCTGATATCAACTATCGCGCGCTCGTACGGGCTTTCGGTGCAAATTGAAGACTCCGTTCCCTCCCGCCGAGTTTCTTTTGACATCGATAACGTTGACTTTTTCAAGGCTATGGAAGTGCTTGGCGCAGTGACCAAGACTTTCTGGTCGCCGCTCGCCGAAAATCAAATTCTGGTCGCGACCGACACTCCGGAAAATCGACGGCAGTTTGAGCGCATGGCGATGCGCACATTCTACATTCCCGGCGTCGACACTCCCGCCGCATTCACCGAGATCGTAAATCTTTTGCGCACGCTGCTCGAAATTCGCTCAGTCACTCCCAATGCCGCGTCAGGAACAATTGTGGTGCGGGCGCCGCAAGCCACTCTGGACGCCGCAACTCAGCTGCTGGAAAGCCTCGATGCCTCGCGGCCCGAGGTCATGCTCGACGTTCACGTTTACCAAGTGAGTCATACTTTCGCGCGCAATATTGGTGTTCATATTCCCAACGACTTCAATCTATTCAACATTCCTGCGGCTGCGCTGGCCGCATTGGGCGGGCAGAATATTCAGGATTTGATTAACCAGCTCGTCGCGAGCGGAGGGATCAACCAGGCCAACAACACGGCCATTTCGGCGCTGCTGGCGCAATTGCAAGGTCAGCAGAATTCAATCTTCAAACAGCCGCTGGCGACCTTTGGCGGAGGCAAAACCTTGACGGGAGTGAGCCTCGATCAGCTTTCCGCGCAACTGTCATTAAACGAAGGCTGGGTGAAAACCCTGGATCAGGCTACGTTGCGCGCATCGCAGGGCGATGACGCGACCTTCCGAATGGGATCGCGTTATCCGATCCTCAATGCCAGTTTCGCTCCAGTGTTTAATAGCGCAGCAATTTCCCATGTATTACAGAACAATAGTTTCCAGGCGGCATTTCCATCTTTTAATTATGAAGACCTGGGGCTTACGGTAAAGGCGAAACCTTCGATTACTTCAGACAGCAATGTGAGCCTGCAGCTCGAAATCAATCTGCGCGCGCTCGTTGGTCAGTCTATTAATGGCGTGCCGGTGATCGGCAATCGCGAGTATAAGGGCAGCATCAGCCTGGAGGACGGCGAGCCAGCGGTAGTTGCAGGACAGATCAGCCGCAGCGAAACCCGTGACCTGAGCGGCATTCCCGGGCTAAGTCAAATACCGCTTCTGAACAAGGTCACCTCAACCAACACCAAACAAACTGAATATGACGAGTTGCTGGTGGTGATCACTCCTCACATTACCCGACGCGGCGTGGGAAAAAATACAGAAGTGTATTTGGCGAAGTAGGCAGCCGGGCTAAACAATGTAGCCCGTATACGGTCTATTTATCGTTAGCTGCAAAATCTACAATCTGTTTTAGGACCTCGTAGTTGTTGCCATTCACCCCCACTGGCCGGCCATTGATAAACAGCGTCGGGGTCGCGTTCACGTCGACCGACTTGCCTAATGCAATCGACGCCTCGACTCGCGACTGAGTGTCAGGCTTAGCGGCGCAAGCAGAGATATCCTTCCCGGATACGCCGGAACTGTCGGCAAGTTCGGTCAACTTCTGGTCTGCGTTCTCGGCGGTGACGTCGGTCTGCGCAGCATAAACGCTGGCAATATATTTCCAGAACGCGTCGTTCGAGGATCGTGCGACGCAATCCGCATACTCCGCCGCCTTCATCGCCCAATTGTGCATGGGCAAGGGAAAACTTTGAAAGACGAAATGAATGTTGGGGTTTTCGGTCAAGAGCTTTTCGATAGTAGGCGCAGCTTCTTTGCAGTGCGGGCATTGCAGGTCACTAAATTCGACTACCGTTACCGGAGCGCTGGCGGGACCACGAGCCGGCCCCGTCACCTTTTTCTCCAGCAGTTCGCGGGTCGATTCGAAAGGATGCGCCCCGAAAGGGATCACATCTCCTACCACTGCGTGTTTGCCATCCTGCGTTACATAAAATTTCTGTTCGCCCTGACCCTGCGGACCGCTGATCTGCACCGTCACTTCCGCAAGACCCTCGGCCGGGCTCGGTTTGATGCCGACAATTTTCCATGTCAGCTGGGGATCGTAGCCGAAGGTCTCATGCAAAAAGGCATTGACGTCTGCTTCGGACGGCAAGTTGGCGGTCGCGTGAGTGCCCAGTTGATCTGAAGCCTTCGCTTTTGCAGCAGACTTCGTTTGTGCCACGGAGGCGAATGAGAGCGCCAGCAGAGTTGAAAGTATTAAGCGATTACGCATGTCCGTCCTTTAGCAATTCTTTTTTACTTTTTGACTGGATTGTCCCGCACGGGCGAGACGCCCATGCCTCACCATCAAGGTTTTTCAGATATCTGTTTTGGCTGCGATTGGAAACCGCCGCCCGTAACCGAACGCCTTAGGAGAAATTTTGATTCCCGACGCGGCCTGCTGGCGTTTGTATTCGTTTCGCTCCACCATCCGAATCACATCCTTCACCAAGGTCAAATCAAAACCGTGGCTGCGTGAAATCTCCTCCGCTGAACGCGAATCTTCAACGTAGTCCTCAAGGATAGCATCGAGAACTTCGTAGGCAGGAAGCGAGTCAGTATCTTTCTGATCGGCGCGCAACTCGGCTGACGGCGGCTTTTCCATGGTGGCTTTCGGAATGACCGGCTTGCGCGAATTCACGTATTGGCTTAGGCGATACACCAGCGTCTTGGGAACATCGTTAATGACCGCCAGGCCGCCCGCCATATCACCGTAGAGAGTGCAATAGCCCACGCCCATCTCGCTTTTGTTGCCGGTACTTAAAACCAGGGCGCCGAATTTGTTTGACAGCGCCATGAGCAGCGAGCCGCGAATGCGCGACTGAATATTTTCTTCAGTCACGTCTTCCGGATAGCCTTTGAAAACGTCATGCAAAGTAGATTTGTAATCTTCAAAGATGTCGCTGATCTTGAGAATCTCGAAGCGGATTCCAAGATTTTTTGCCAATTCTCGCGCATCGCTGATCGAACCCTCGGATGAGTACGGGCCCGGCATTCCAACACCAATGACGTTCTCGTGGCCAATTGCATCAACCGCAATCGCAGCCGTGAGTGCGGAATCAATACCGCCGCTCAGCCCGATAATCACCTGCTTGAACCCGCACTTGCGCACATAATCACGGGTGCCGAGGACAAGCGCAGCATAAACACTTGCATCATCACCTTCGATCTGCGGGTGAATTTCACCGGTCAGAGCGTCGGAGTCGAACAGGATTAAATCTTCTTCAAACGATTTGCCCTGCGCGATGATCTTTCCCCCGCGATCAAAAACCAGGCTGGAACCATCGAAGACCAAACTGTCGTTCCCGCCGACCTGATTCACGAAGACCACCGGCACATGATCGTTCTTCGCAATCGTGGCCAGCATGTCGCGCCGCAGCTCTCGCTTTCCGGCCCAAAAAGGCGACGCGGAAATATTCAGCACAAAATTTCCGCCTGATCGTATCAAAGCCTCGACCGGATCGACGCTGTAAAGCTGGCGGTTCCAGAAATGTTTGTCATTCCAAGCGTCCTCGCAAATCGTCAGAGCCATCTGCTTGCCGCAAAACGGGAACAGCACCTGGCTACGGGCCGGCGCGAAATTCCGCACCTCGTCAAAGACGTCGTAGGTCGGCAGCAGCATTTTGGATTGCACGAACTTGATCTTTCCATCGAGCAGTAGCGCGGCGGAATTCATGACCGACTTGCCCGCCTCCGCGTGCGCCGGCGTCACCAGCCCGCAAATCACCGCGATCCCCTGCGTCTCTGCAGCGACATGCTCAGCGGCTTCCCGGTTGTGCCGGACGAAAGAGACCCGCTCCACCAAATCCCGGGGCGGATATCCGCAAATCGAAAGTTCAGGGAAAAGAATGAGGCCCGCGCCCTGCGATTTCGCGCGTCGCGCGTAATCAATGATCTTCGCCGAATTCCCGGCAAAGTCTCCAACGATGGGATTAATCTGGCCCAGCGCGATCTTCACACTTCCAGTTTAAAACAAACGCCACGCTCGAATTGCGCGCGCACCGCAACTACAAACTCGGAAATGGTCTGCCCAGTGTGGGCGGCGGACATTGTATGAATATGACATGCCAGCACCCACGCCAGCCACCGAATTAGAATCACTCAATGACTGACTCTGGTAGTGAGGTGCCAAAGCGCCCTTACCTAGCTTACTTGGAAGCTGTGATGGTCAGTGCGGCTGCTGCCACTCTCGTGTTCCTCATTCAGTGGCGCTATGGATTTAATTGGGGTGATGAAGGATGGCTCTGGTATATCAGCCAACGCGTCAATTTGGGCGAAGTACCTATTAGGGATGTTTTCAGCTATGACCCGGGTCGGTACTACTGGTCGGCCGTAATTTTTAAAATTTTGGGAAGAGATGGATTCTTTGAGCAACTTCTGGCCAATTATCTGTTCGGCATCTTCGGATTGGCTATTACATATGTCTCAATGTCCGCTGCCGGCGTGACTCGAGCATGGCGGGTCAGCATTCTCGTGTTGCTGGCAGTTATACTTGGGTTCCCTCGGCACAAGGTTTACGAACAAACATTATCTTTGGTTGCTGCTGCCGGCATCACATTTCTTCTTACCCGGCCGGAGAAATTAAAGCGTTGGTTTGTATATGGCGTTGCGACTGGTCTAGCCGCTTTTATTGGGAAGAACTCAGGTTTGTATTTTGTCATCGCTTTCTTCCTCACCTTTCTTGTATTGAGAATGTCAGGAACCACAGCGAGTGTGGTCCGCATTTTTGGCTCTTTGTGCGCCGGAATCATTATTGGATATTCACCAATGCTGCTGATGGCGGTTTATTTTCATGGGTTCGCTTCAGCCTTTTGGCAGTCTGTGATCCTGACGCGAAACTGGTCTTGGAGCGTGCCGATTCCGTTTCCATGGAGCTCGCATGCACATGCATTACGCGGACTTGATCTAGCTCAGTGGAGGGCAGCTTCCTGGCTCTGCGTCGCTGTTCCGCTGACCTATGCGTTCATCTTCTGGAGAGGTTTGCGTCATCGAGCGCAGCGACCAGAGGCTTTAGCCCTTGGAGCCTCGATAGCTGGCATTCCGTATCTTAACCATGCCTTCCACCAAGCGGATTTCCCCCATATCGCCCAAGGAGTGGTACCGTTCGTTGTTGCTGTGGGCGTTTTTTGCTATTTTCTTTGGATCCGTGATAGACGACGCTGGTCCGTCGCATTGTTAGCTGCTCTGTATTTTCTGGTACTTGCTTGCTGGCTCCCAATGGAGCCCTTAGTTCAACATCTGCGAACGAAAGCTTTTGCTCCCCAAACACTCGCGAGAATCGAGCTTGGCGACAGGAAGTTCGAGGTGCCTGTGCAACAGGCTGAAGTTATGCAGATCGTTCAAACAGTGTTTCGCAGTTGTGGAGGGACGGAAGGCGGTTTTTTTGAGGCTCCATTCTATCCGGGTCTTTATGCATTCCTAAGGACGCGTGCTCCGTCCTGGGACACTGACTTCTTCTGGCCACGAAATGAATACAGACAACAGCAGGAAATTGGCGCGCTAATACAAAACCGAACGTCGTTGCTACTCATCAATAAAGATGCCATGTTCGATGGCCACCAATGGCTCAAGATTGCCGCGACGAATCCGATACTGGCGCAGTATCTCCACGAAACGTACCAGCGCGCGTCAACAAAACTGCCAGGAGGATTTGAACTTGATGTGTTACCCGGTTCCTGTGCTGAAAATTTCTTGCGATCCAACTCCTATGCGCGAGCCACTCACCTCAGTGAAATCGCGAACAGCGTCTATTGAGCTTCGACTACAGCAATCAGTGAACTACCCACGGGAACCGGTAATTTACCTAGGATCTTTTGCTCCATTCGAGAAATCGAGTACAAGGACCGGTTCATCCAACCGTGCGGCACGTGCGGGAGTTTCGGTTCAGTTGCGAAAGCACGCTCGACAACGCGCACAACGAGTTTTGCTGCAGCCATCCAGAAAAAAAAGTAACGTGCCTCCGCGATGCGAAGGCCAGCAATCGCAGTTAACTGGTTAAGACTGGCCTTTGTATAACGCGTGAAATGGTGGTTGAGAACGTCATGATTCGTCCACAACGCCATGAATGCGGGTACCGTAATCATAAGAATCCCATTCGGTTCCAGGAGTTCGCGTGCGTGGCTAAGAGCACGAACCGGATCTGGTAAGTGCTCAAGAACGTCGAGCATCAAAATAAGCGAGTATTTGTGCGGAGGGCGAAAGTTCTCATCAAAGGGACAACTGTATATCCGGCTTTCGTTCTTGGCATCGACGATCTGCGATGCCGGCTCGATTCCTTCCACCGCGCCGAATTCGAGAAGCCGCGGGAAGAATAAGCCATCTCCGCAGCCGACGTCGAGGATGTGATCCCATTTATTTGAAGATCGCAACCGACGTAACGTTTCAATAATGACCTCTGTACGAGCGCGCCACCACCAGTGTTTTTCGAAGAGTTCGCGATATTGTTCGGCGTACTTGCTGTCCACCGGACTGTCTCCTGGAATTAAGCAGTGGTGATTGAAGATGAACCTTGGAGCCGAGTTGCGGGACTGTCCGCTCGCCCGCTGCCATTGATGGGAGCGATTTGACTTACAATGCGGTCGATGACGTAATGAGGGCGGGCCTTGGTTTCCTCGTAGATTCGGCCGACGTATTCGCCAATAATTCCCAGGAAGAACAAGTTGACACCAGACAGAAATGTGACAACCAGGATAATGGCTGTGAACCCCTGAGGAGAATGCTTCCAGAACTTCGCGTAAAGAGAATAGAGAGAGTACAGGCCCGAGAAGCCAATGGCTATCGAACCCAGTATAGAAGCGGCCCGTAGTGGAACAATCGAGAAGGCAAAAATCCCATCGGATGCCAGCTTGAGAAGCTTCAGGGCGCTATATTTGGTCCGGCCAGCGGAACGAGCGGAGCGTTCGATAGGAATGCCGGTCTGCTTGAAGCCGACCCAGCTTCTGAGCCCGCGAAGATACCGATGCTGCTCCGGCATTTTACGAATTTGTTCAACTACACGTCTCGATAGCAATCCAAAGTCGCCTGCGTCGAGCGGCAATCGCACTGGCGAAAGCGCCGCGATGAGCCGATAAAAAAGCCAGTAGCAAACCCTCAGCCACCATGCCTCTTTCCTGCTTATCCGCCGTGCATAGACTACGTCGAAGCCCTGCCGATAAGACTCCAAAAATAAAGGTATGGCCTCGGGTGGATCTTGCAAGTCTCCATCCATTAGGATTGCGACATCGCCTGAAACATGATCGAGGGCTGCTGCCAAAGCGGCCTGATGTCCAAAATTCCGCGAAAAAACGATTAATACTAGACGATCATCGTCGCGAGACGCCCTTTCCAGTAGTGCCGCCGTTCCATCCGTACTTCCATCATCAACCAAAATAATTTCGTGCGGCCCCCCTGGTGTCTGCTCCAGAACACGAGAAGTGCGTTCAAGTAATTCCGCCACAAGAGGTTGTTCGTTGTAGACAGGAATAGCGAGAGAAACGCGTGGCAGGTCGGTTAAGGGTTGCTGGGAAGTAAATTCCGTGGAATTCATGAGCAGCTATTTGCGTACATCATAGCAGCAGAGAGAGTCCGCCTCACTATGTGCTGGTCGCGCCAATTTTCTACCGAGCCGAAGAGGGACCGAACTGCGGCGATGGCGGATCTGGAATCGGCGTCACTGGGGGTGGACCCGACGTTCCACCTGCAGGACTTGTGCTGGGAGCATCTTCTCCGGGGCGACGCAGAGTAGGAGCCTTCATTGGTTTATTTTCTTTTTGGGCGGCGCTGGCTACCGTGGGGCCGCCCAGTTCAACTTCTTTCTCCGTGCGAACAACCTTTTCGCCGTCCACTTTCATGCTTTCGACGCGGACTACTTCATCGCCAACTACGCGGATGAAATCCACATCCTGCGGCGGCTCGCCATAGATCCAATCTTCGTATTCGCCCTGGCCATCGTTTTCACGGATCTTTTTTGGCGGGCGGCCCTTGGCATAGATCACCATCTCGCGATTCATGCCGACCAGCACCTGGTGGTTCTTGATGGCCTCTTTTACTTTCGGCGGCACCGACTCCAGATACGCGTCGACCGCCGACTTGGAATCAAAATCAAATACCGGCCTGAGCATCTGCTTCACCTGCTCCACCGTGATGTCGGGAACATGATGATCGAAAATCAGGTCGACGTAGGAACCGCGGGGATTGTTAATGGGGTCGGGGGTCGAATTACCTCCAGGCGTTCCGCCAACGCCATTCGCTCCGACCTGAATGTGCTGGTACCACTTTTCTTTTTTGACCGGACCGCCATTGATCTCAAAATGCATGCGGTCGCCCTTCAGATCAAAGCGCGTGATAATGGCGCGATCGCCGGGTTTTACCGAGGGCCCCCAGATGGCCAGCAAGTCATTCAGCTTCTGACCGTCAGGAGAAATTTTTCCATCCTTGATGGTGAGCCCGACCTTGCCCATAGGGAATTGTGTGCGGATGAAAACCAAATCGGAGTTGAATGTGCGGATCAACTCCATGCGGTGTTGTTCACTGAGCTGAGAGGAGTCTTTACCGTAGGCGCAAGACACCGCGCACAGTGAGCATAGGAGAAGAGCAACGAGGATCCGGCGCGGCCGCATGAGACACCACCCCAATTATATTCTTGGATGGCAAGTGGCAGCAGCACGGCTGCCCCTGCGGTTACCGGAACTCTCTTCCTAAAAGACACTTAAAAAAAGCGCCGCCCCCCCAACCGGCGCCCGTCCATCATTTATGGGTGTTCCTCCGTTCTGACGCTACGAACCACGCCGTTGATAGGTGCTGCCCCGAAATGGTTCTGGGCGTCTCCTTGGAACGTCACTTTTATATTCGAATAGCTGACGGTGTTCCCTCCGGTGATATCAATCTGCAGACTGGAATTTCCACCAAATGGCGGGGGAACGTTGCCGTTGGCTGTAATTGTGGCCGGCCCAATCACCCGAATGTCGTTGGCAAGAAAGGTTATTGCACCACCAGACACTGTAATGTGATGGGTATGGGCGCTGCGTGCCGCAGCGGAATTCAAGTCAGGATTAGTGCTCAATGTCACCCCGAGATCAGACCGAACCATGGTCAGGGCGGCCGAAAAATCAGCTGTGCCGTCCCGCTTCAGCGTAAGAGACCAGTGACCAGCAACCTGCCACGGACCACCCACAGTTGTGGGCATATTTTGCGGCGTGTAGTCGTTGATCGTGCCGCGAAAGTGTACTTCCTTCGAATTTTGGGCAAGCGCGCTGGCGCTGAGCCCGACTGCAAGAACTGTTGTTTGTAGCACCCTCCATAAGTTTTTGCGCTTCATGACAGACCTCCAAGTCTGAGTTATCGCTGCACTTATCCTCGATAACTGAAGCCTTGGCAATGCAGCTTGGCTAAAGGAGGGATAAAGATTGTCTTACTCCGTAAGTTGCTGTTCCAGTTGCTTCTTGGCGCATCATGGCGCATTATTTTAGCGACCTACGCCAGGTAATTTTCCCGGGGTGTTGTGGGCCATTTATTTCATTTCGGCGAGTTCACGTTGGACCCGTCCCGCTACCTGCTGCAGCGGAATGAACGTCGCCTCCGTTTAGAAAAAATTCCCATGGAGTTGCTCCTGCTGCTGGTGCAACGCGGTGGTCAGTTAGTCGCGCGCCAGGAAATCGCTGAGCACCTTTGGGGCAAGGACGTTTTTCTTGACGTTGATCACAGCATCAATGTCGCAATCCGAAAGATTCGCGTCGTGCTGCGCGACGATCCCGAGAAGCCTCGATTTGTAGAGACCGTGGTTGGAAAAGGATATCGATTCGCGGCCCCGGTCATTTCTAATGGCGACTTTAATCACGAGCAGCCCATTGCGCAACCCCAAGTGCTTTCGGCAGCAAGTCACGCAACTCCAGCGACTGCTTTGCCGGGCGCGAATAAGATATTTCCTGCTCGCCTGAAGCTATTGCTTGGGGGAATGGCCGTGCTGACACTGTTCAGCGCCGCGTGGCTGCTCAATCGCTACATTGTGAAAGAGGCGAGGCGTCCATCAATTAAATCCATCGCAGTATTGCCGCTCAAAAACCTTTCTGGCGATCCGAGCCAGGAATTCCTCGCTGATGGAATGACGGAAGCTCTGATCGGACGCCTCGCCCAGGTTCACAATCTTCGCGTCATTTCCCGCACTTCGGCGATGCACTTCAAAGACTCTCGGCTCTCGGCGCCTGAGATCGCGAACATCCTCGGGGTCGATGCCATTGTCGAAGGATCGGTAATACGCGAAGGCAATCAAGTTGGGGTCCGCGCTCAGCTTATTCGTGCCGCGACCGATGAACACATTTGGGCGAATCAATACCAGCGGGAATATGGGAGTGTTCTAACCATTGAGGACGATTTGGCTCGCAGCATCACCGAAGAAATCGAGATCAGTCTCACGCCCAAGGAGCGGGTGCTCCTAACAAACTCGCACCCGGTGGATTCTGAAACCTACGAGAATTACCTGAAGGGACGCTACTACTTCAACCAGCGAACCGAGGATGCGATGCGCAAAAGCATCGGGTTCTTTCAACAGGCAATAAACGCAGACCCGAAATATGCTCTGGCCTACAGCGGCCTTGCCGATGCTTACGCGATGCTGGGATTTCGCGGCGGCGTGCCGTCCAAAGAAGCACTTTCGAGCGCTAAGCGGGCGGCAATGACTGCCATTCAACTCGATGATAATCTGCCTGAACCTCACGCTTCTCTCGCCTTCATCGCGGAGACCTATGAATGGGACTGGGCAACTGCTGAAAGGGAATACAAACGTGCTTTGGATCTAAATCCAGGCGATGCGCGGGCCCGCAACTGGTATGCCGGGTATCTGATGTATATAGGAAGATTTGACGAGGGCATCGCCGAGGCCATGCGTGCCCGAGAACTCGATCCATTATCCCTGCCTATCAGTAATGCGCTTGCGGGAAGATTACTTGTCGCTGGTCGTCAGGAGAAGGCGCTGGATCAGGTGCAGAAAACTCTCGAACTGGACCCGAATTTCGCACCTGCCCATCAAACACTGGGCTGGATATACCTGAATCAGGGTAGGCGCGGTGAAGCGGTTAGAGAGTTTCGCAAAGCCGTGGAACTTTCCGGGAACAACGACTCTGAATTGGAACTGGACTTGGGCTTTGCATATGCCACAGACGGCAGGCGTCTAGAGGCGAACGAGATCCTCGACAAACTAAAACATCTACATGAGCAAGGGCTTGTGCCAGCTGGTTCGGTTGGAATTTTGTACGGGGCCTTGGGACAACTGGATGATGCTTTTGAGTGGCTGAATCGCGCCTACGACGAACGCGACCCTGAACTCACCTATCTCAATGTGCCGGGTCGACGATTCGCGCCACTGCGTCACGATGCGCGTTTTCAAGAGCTAGTTCGGCGGATCGGGTTGCCGGAGTGATCTGACCTTTCCTCCTGTCGTAAAAAAAGGCACGTCCGCAGGGACGTGCCTATGTACGAAAAAATCTATTACTTCGCCGTAAAGGTCAATTTGTCCAGATACACCGAATACGGCGTTTTGTACCTGTCGCTGTCGATCTGGTAGTTGATCGTGATGCCGTACCAGCTTCTTGGGGTCGGCGTATCGTAACGGTTCAGTGTCGCTGTTTTGCCGTTAAGCGTGATGGTGTGGAATAAAAGATGGTTGTCAGAAGTGCGCTGCACATTGATGGTCAGGTGGTTCCAGGAATTGCTGACCGGATTACACGCCACTCCGCTCGGAACCCACTTCTCTTGTGAGTTGTTCCAGGTGTCCCATTGGTGTCCGCCATCAATGCGGCATTCATGGCCCCAAATATAGGACTTGCCACCGAAGAATTGATTGATATCGAACTCTAGCGCCTGGGAATCGTTTACGTTGCCAACCCAGAAATATACGTCATAAGTAAAATCGTGGAACTGAGAGACTAAGGTCTTGTTGAAGTCCGGAAGACCTTGCGAGGAGAAATCGCCGATCAGATGATTGTTCCAGAGAATGTCCGCCCACTGAGTTGAGCCGCCACTATAACTCGACTTGGTAGCGATTCCGTCCATGGATATCGAGCTAACATTCTGGGTCCAATTCCACTTCACATTTGAGCCGTTCGGGTTGCAGCTGGAACAAATGCCGAAGCCCGGAGGCAACAGAGCATAGCCAGTCCATCCGCCACTCTTCTGCAAATTAGAAAACACTTTGCCACTACCCGAACCGGAAGAACCGCCGACGGTTAATTTGATTGGCGCAGTTGCCGACCAGCCGCAGT
>JBOGLH010000146.1:0-2264 GCA_050746025.1 Terriglobales bacterium
TCCGATCTCGCCAACGGATTGGGAAATCTTGCCAGCCGTACGCTTACTATGATCACTCGTTATTTCCACGGCGAAGTTCCCTACCCGTCACGCGGCGCGGCCCACACCGGTGCCGAAGACATGATCGCCGCGCTGGCAAAGCACACCATAAACGAGTTCCACGAACTCTTCGAGCAGCAGCAATTTTCGCGCGCGCTGGAACTCGCGTGGGCGCTGGTCGCCGCAGTCGATAAATATATTGTCGAATATGAACCGTGGACTTTAGGGGAAAAATCGGACGAGCACAGCCGCTCCCGCCTCGCCACCGTGCTTTATACTTCAGCCGAAGCGCTCCGAATTGTCACCGCACTTGCGTATCCGGTCATGCCGGACGCAACCGCAAAAATCTGGGCGCAGATGGGACTTGGCGACATTGCAAAAACTTCGCTGGCTGATTTGCACTGGGGACAACTGCGACTCGGCACCAAGCTCGGCAAAGTCGAGCCGGTGTTTCCCCGCGCCGATAAAAGCGCAATTGAAAGGATGCAGATGATCGAAGACCAGCAACGAACTCCGGCAGGGGCAACCGAAGCCACCACAACCGAGGCGGTGGAGCGCCGGACGTCTTCGCCCGCTGCAGCAGAAACGCCGGCATCGCAGGGATCGGCTCCATTGAACAAACCTGCGGGACCAGCGACGCCGGATGGCAAAATCACCATCGACGACTTCGCCAAAGTTGAGCTGCGGGTCGCGCAAGTCAAAGTCGCAGAAAAGGTAAAGGGCGCGGACAAGCTTCTGCGGCTCGAAGTTGATCTCGGAACCGAGACGCGTCAGATTCTTGCCGGCATTGCGGAAGCGTATGCACCGGAAACTCTGATCGGACGCAAGATTGTGATTGTGGCAAATCTGGCTCCGCGAAAAATGCGCGGGCTTGAATCCAATGGGATGCTGCTGGCCGCGTCACTGGAAGGTGGAAAACCCGTGCTGGCAACCTTTTTGGAGGATGTGCCAGCCGGGGCACGATTGAAATGATCACCAGAGCCTGTGTGGGGACGGGCGCCCTCGCCCGTCCATACCGAGCTCAGCTCGGCTAGCTTCGTTCGCTCACACAAAAAACACGAATACCAGCTAAATCCATGTTCATCGATTCCCATTGCCATCTCGATGGCCCGCGATTCGACTCTGATCGTGAGCAGGTCATCACGCGCGCTCGCGAGGCCGGTGTCGCAAAAGTGCTCGCCGTCGGCACCGGCGACGGCCCCGGAACGCTCGACTGCGCAGTGAAGCTTGCCGAACAGTACGATTCTGTTTACGCCACGGTAGGCATTCATCCCCACGAAGCCAACCTAGCCACCGACGCCGATTTCCACCAGCTTGAAGAACTCGCGCGCCGCCCGAAGGTGATCGCCTGGGGCGAGATAGGCCTCGACTATTTCTACGATCATTCGCCGTGTGACACACAGAAAGCTGTCTTCATCCAGCAAATGGAACTCGCCCGCGCGGCCAAGTTACCAATCGTTATTCACTGCCGCCCATCAGACAACTCCAACGACGCATGGGAAGATTGCCTAACATTGATCGAGCAGCACTGGGAGGCGTCCAGCTTAGGAGGAGTGCTGCATTGCTTCACCAGCACCTGGCCTCATGCCGAGCGTGCCCTCGACATGGGTTTCATAATCTCTTTCGCAGGGAATATCACTTTCCCTAAAGCGCAGCAGATTCGAGATTCCGCCCTGCAGGTCCCGCTCGACCGAATGTTCATCGAGACCGATTCGCCCTTCCTGGCGCCAGTTCCATTCCGCGGCAAACGCAATGAGCCCGCTTACGTCAAAGAAGTCGCACGCCAGATCGGCGAACTGCGAGGCCTTTCAACTGACGAGGTCGGCGCCCAAACGAGCCAAAACTTCTATCGCTTCTTCCATTTGCCTGAATCGCCCAGTGGTTCTTCGGACCAATAAAGGTTACCCAGCCAGCTCTGCATTCTCGGCGATTAAAGGCTTACTGCCTTGTGAGCCCCGGGAAATTGTTTCCATTGGGAATCATTCCGCAAACTACGTTAATCTATTAAGTCATGCCCGAGAATACTTTTGACATTGTGAGCCAGATCAACCTGCAGGAAGTGGCGAACGCCATCCAGCAGGCGACCAAAGAAATCCATACCCGCTTCGATTTGAAGGACTCGAAATCGAATATCGACATGGAAGGCAAAGACGCCATCGTCCTGAGTTCGGTCGACGAGTACAAGTTGAAGGCGGTAACCGACATTCTGCAGCAGAAGCTGGTTA
>JBOGLH010000147.1:0-5158 GCA_050746025.1 Terriglobales bacterium
TTCCAGAGCCGAGCGAAATCACCAGTGCCGCAGCTTTCGCCAGCATGACCACGACCAGCACCTTCAAGACCAGATTTCCATTCAAGATGTCGCCGATGGTGTCATACCCAACCCCGAGCACGCGCGGGACGAAATAGCCGATGATGCCGAGGCCAAGGGCTCCAATGGCGGGCCACCACAATTCATCAATCGGAAGCTTTTCGAATAAGTCTTCAGTCCAATAAAGCAGCCGGGTAAATCCCACCGCGGCCAGACCACACAATCCGCCAAGCAGAAGGTAGAAAGGCAGGCCGCGCGGGACGTCAAAGTTCATGGCGGCCACATGGAACATCGGCCCGGCGCCCAGCAACTGCATATGGACTGCAGTTGCCAATGTGCTGGCGATCACAAGTGGAATAAACGATCGCGACTTGAATTCAAAGAGCAGTAACTCGATGGCGAGAATGACTCCGGCGATTGGTGTATTGAATGTTGCCGACATTCCGGCTGCAGCGCCGCAGGCCAGCAGAACTTTTCGTTCAGAGGCGGTGGTGTGCAGCAGCTGTCCAATCAGCGATCCCACAGCGCCGCCGGTCTGGATGATCGGCCCCTCCGCGCCGAAAGGCCCGCCGGTGCCGATGGCGATGGCCGCCGAAATCGGTTTCAGGATCGCAACCCGAGGCTCGATCCGGCTGCGATTTACCAGCACAGCTTCCATGGCTTCAGGAATCCCGTGGCCCTTGATCTTGGTGCTGCCATATTTGGCCATCACGCCGACGATGAGCCCGCCGATGACAGGAATCAGAATCACCCACAATCCGAGGTGGCTGTAGCGCGGGCTCCTGAAAACCGCACTGAATTGCCCGTAAAATGCGATGTTGGTAAACAGGCCAATCAGTTTGTAGAGCAGAAACGCGATGCCGCCGGCGAGTAATCCTATGGCGGCAGCTAAAAAAGAAATCATCACCAGGCGGAACTGCGCCGTAGGCAGCGGCTGCTGCTCCGCGGCGGTGTTAATGCCAGTCACCGAGAGTTGGGTCTTGGCGCCTAGCGGAGGCATACCCGTAATGTGAGTGGATGGGGTATTGCTACCTTGCATTGGGGTTTTATTTAGTTCCTTTTTTCGAAGTGTGGAATCTCTTACTCTTCTGCAACACGCGGCGCAAGGCTTCAATCAGCTCCGGTCCGCGGGTGGACAATTCGGCGGTATGATGCAGCACAAGTTCGCGAAGCACCTTCTCGCCCGCTGAGGTGAGGACTACAAGCACCTCACGGTGATCTTGAGTGCCGCGCCGGCGCTTCACCAAGCCGCTTGCCTCAAGGCGATCCACCAGTTCAACTGCACTGTGATGCTGAATCTGCAACTGTTCCGCCAGCTCTCCAATTCGCGAGCGGACATTCGGCGGCAGACCCTTCAGCGCCAGCAGCAACTGGTACTGCCGCGGCTCAAGTTCTGAACCGCGCACAGCCGCGTCACTGAACTTCAAGTAGCGCCGAATCTGGTGACGAAACTCAGCCACCGCCTGATAATCCTCGATCTTCAAAGTCTTTTTCATGCGGCGGATTATATCCCGCCCTGGATCCTTTCCTTATATCGTATCACGACATATATTGCCGGCCACCAGAAACCCACCCAAGCCCTGGCCATGCCCAGCCTTGGCCGTTTACAATCCAGTTTCCTTAGATCGCATAGGAGGCGGCATTGATCGCGCGATACACGCGGCCGGAGATGGGCCGTATATGGAGTGAAGAAAACCGTTTTCGCGCCTGGTTGAAGGTGGAAATCGCCGCCACCGAAACCCTGGCCGAAGCCGGAATTGTGCCTAAAGCAGCGGCCAAAGCCATTCGTGACCGTGCCGACTTTAAAGTGCAGCGCATCAACGAAATCGAAGCCGAAGTGCGGCACGATGTAATTGCGTTTACCACCGCAGTCGCGGAGTTCGTCGGCCCCGACTCGCGCTGGTTTCACTACGGCCTTACATCCAATGACGTCGTCGATACCGCGCAAGCCCTGCTCATCGCGGAAGCCTCGGCCATCATTGCGGCCGATCTGCGCCAACTGGAGAAGGTCCTGGAGAAGCGCGCGTGGGAATTTAAAGACACGCCGATGATCGGCCGGACCCACGGGATTCATGCGGAGCCGATCACTTTTGGTTTCAAGCTGGCGAATTGGTATGCCGAGGTGCAGCGTGATATAGAACGCTTCGATCGCGCGACTGAAGAGATGCGGGTAGGCAAGTTTTCCGGCGCGGTAGGCACATACGCCCATCTCAGCCCTGAACTGGAAGAAAAAATGTGCGCGCGGCTGGGATTAAAGACTGCGACGGGATCGACGCAAGTCATTCAGCGCGACCGGCATGCTGATTATCTGGCCACGCTGGCGGTGATTGCATGCACCCTGGATAAGATTGCGACCGAAATCCGCCACCTGCAGCGCACGGAAGTGCGAGAGGCAGAAGAGTATTTCAGCGAAAAGCAAAAGGGATCGTCGGCCATGCCCCACAAGCGCAATCCCGTGACCAGTGAGCAGATCAGCGGTTTGGCGCGGGTGGTGCGTTCGAATGCGCAGGCCGGCTTTGAGAATGTTGCACTCTGGCATGAGCGCGATATTTCGCACTCATCGGTGGAGAGAGTCATCCTTCCCGACTCGACCACGCTGGTGGATTACACCTTGAACAAGACCACGAACCTGATTGACACCATGTTCGTCTATCCCGCGCGCATGAAAGCCAACCTTGACAGCACCGTCGGCCTGGTCTTCAGCGGACAGCTTCTTCTGGATCTGGTTGAGCATGGAGTTTCCCGCGAAGATGCTTACCGCATGGTCCAGTCCCATGCCATGCGCGCCTGGAAAGAAGAACTCAATTTCCGGGAACTGGTGGAGACCGATCCGGCTATTACAAAACGTGTTCCGGCGCAGGCTATTAAGCAGGCGTTCGATATAAAGCGGCAGTTGCGGAATATCGATGGCATCTTTGCCAGGATATTCAAAGAAAAGAAGACCCTGGAATCGAGCTCCGCTAAAAACATTCGCCCCAAAACTTTGATCAAAAATAAGAAAACATCCCGGGTTTCCTAACACCTGTTAAGGCTGATCTGCATCGGAGAGTGCATGGATTTCAGAATACCTGCCGCCGTGCAAATGGCCATTCTGGCGTTGCTGTTCAGTTCTGTGGCAGCACCTCAAGGTGTTAGCACCACGCCCACTCCCCCGCGAAGCGCTGCGCACGCGGTCGGCGACGAGCCGTCAATCGCGGAGTTAGAAGAAAAGTCGTGGCTCATTCTTCAAGCTGGATTGCACAGCAAAAGAGTGGCCCAAAGGGTGGAGGCGGTCAAAGCGATTTCATTGCTGCAGGGGAACCGCCAAGCGGTCAGGTTCGCGCTCCGGGCTTTGCGTGATAACAATCCGAAAGTACGGGCCGCGGGAGCTGCGACGCTGGGAGAACTGAACGCTACGGCCACAATTCCTGCGTTAAAAGCGATGCTTTCAGACAAGGATGCCGCAGTGATGCTCGCATCGGCGCACGCTCTCTACCTTCTTAAAGATCCTGTAGCTTATGAAATTTATTACGCGATTTTGATGGGAGACAAAAAGACCAGTGCGGGGATGATCCAGTCCCAAGTAGATCGGTTAAAAGACCCCAAACAAGTGGCGCAGATGGGGCTGCAGGAGGGTATCGGCTTCGTTCCTTATGCTGGGATGGGGTATGAAGCTTACCGGCAATTGATGAAGCACGATAGCTCGCCGGTGCGCGCGGCGGCAGCACGCGTCCTCGCTCTCGATGCCGATTCGATTTCTGAAGACGCGCTGATCCAGGTTGCTTTGGCCGACAAAAACGTCATGGTGCGTGAAGCTGCATTGGACGCGCTGGCTCAACGGTCTGATCCCAAGTGCATTGAGCGGCTGGCAATAAACCTGGACGAGAACAAGTATCCGGTGCGCTATCGCACCGCCGCTACAGTTATTCATTTAGCCAGCGCCGACCGTCGCAAGCAGCCCGCAAAATAAAAATCTCTGGAAATAGTCGAAGTCAGAGCCGTTTGAGTGATGCGGCACCGCCGCCGCTCAATGCCAGACAAAGGCATCCGGCCAAAAGAGTGAGTGGAAACTCCACTCCTCCGGGATTAAAGAACCCGTGCTTGGCATGGACCGCCAAAATTGCGACCAGCATGTCAATCGCAAGAAACGCTGCTGGAAGACGAGTGGCCAGGCCGGTGACCAGGAGAATTCCACCGACAAACTCTACGATCATGACAACGATAGCTGCAACCGCCGGCGCAGGAATTCCCATGTGCGCAAGCATTCCCGCGACGCCGTGGAAGCCAAACTTAAAAACCTTTTGATATCCGTGAACCAGGAACACAATACCAACGACAATGCGCAGGGTGGCGATTCCCAAAGATTGAGACTTCCCATTGAACATGAAAGCTCCTTGTCGATAGTCTGAATGCTGTTCCCATCAGGATGCGCGGCATTTCTTGAGGCTTCAAATTGTATGTAAAGATTTATCAGGCGGAGGCCTGCGTCCGTTCTCCTAGTCTTCCCGCTACCAGCTCGCCCATGTCGCTGGTGCTGATTGAAGGCTCGTCTTTCGCCGCCAAGTCACGGGTGCGATGACCTTCTGCCAGAACCTCGCGCACTGCCGATTCGATGGACGCTGCATCGGCTTCAAGCTTGAACGAATGCCGCAGGAGCATCGCGGATGACAAAATTGCACCCAGGGGATTAGCAATTCCTTGCCCGGCAATATCTGGGGCAGATCCATGGATGGGCTCGTAAAGGCCAACTTTGCCGCCTACGCTGGCCGAAGGCAACAACCCGAGCGATCCAACCACCGCGCCTGCCTGATCGGACAAAATGTCTCCAAACATGTTCTCGGTAAGAATCACATCGAACTGGGAGGGGCGGGAAACCAGTGCCATGGCGGCCGAGTCGACGTACATGTGCGAGAGCTGAACGTCGCTAAATTCGGAGCCAACACGATTTACAACTTCGCGCCATAGCCGCGAGCAATCGAGGACGTTGGCCTTGTCGACAGAAGTCAATTTCTTACGACGCTGCCTGGCGAGTTGAAAAGCAATGCGAGCAATGCGTTCGATCTCATTTTCGCTGTACGCCATGGTGTCAACCGCGCGGCGGCGTCCGGACTCGCCTTTGGTTGAGCGTTCACCGAAATAG